>CAIYSK010000253.1 GCA_903928835.1 uncultured cyanobacterium | reverse complement strand
GTTCGATTTCGACGGCGTGCTTGTTGATGGCATGGCGGAGTACTGGACTTCGGCGCGCTTTGCGGCCCTCGCCGTTGCCCCTGGCTTGGTGTTGCCAGCCCAAGCTCCGCCGGCCTTTGCCCAGCTCAGGCCCCTCATCCACAAGGGCTGGGAAATGGTACTGATGGCCCTCGAATTGGGCCGCCCGGATTTGGATGGCCCAGCTCTGCTCGCCACCTACGACGCAGCTTTGCCCCTGGCCTTGGCCCGGTGGGGTGTTTCCGAGCACGATCTGCAGCAGGCCCTCGAGCTGGAGCGCGCCGGGGCGATGGCGGCCGACCTGGGGGCCTGGTTGGGCTTGCATCGGTTTTACCCGGGGGTGATCGAGCGGCTCGGCCGTCTGGCCTCGGAGGGGGTCGACTGGGCGGTACTCACCACCAAAGGAGGGGCCTTTGCCCAGCAATTGCTCCAGGCGGCGGGGCTCGAGCCTTGGGCTCTTTATGGCCACGAGCAGGGCAGCAAAAGCGAAGTGCTGGCCCAGCTGCTTGGGGGGGGCGCCCAGGGGCGCCCGATTTGGTTTGTCGAAGACCGTCGCCCCACCCTCGAACTCGTGCGTAGCCAGGTGGCCCTGGCCCCGGTGCGCTGCTTCTTGGTGAGTTGGGGTTACCTTTCGCCTGGCGATGGCTTGGGGCTGCCGGCGGGCATTGCTTGGCTCGAGTCCACAGCCTTTGCAGCCCCCCTGGCGCAATGGCCATAGGGCGGTAGAGTACGTCAGTACTATGCGCAATTGATACGCCGGCCCCCGTCGGTGGCACTTGCTTCTTAGAGGTCGCAGGATGGCGCTCTGGGGTTGATCCTGCGGAGTCCTGCCATCCATTCCAGCGGCCCGTCCCATCGCTTCTGATTGCTGTTATGCCCGTCGATTCCAAGGCCGCTTCTGCTTCCAGCTCCTCTTCCGCTTCCAGCACGGCTGCTTCAAGTGCTGCTGACGCCCGGGCGGCGGCCGAGCGCGACAAGGCCCTCGGGCTTGTGCTCAATCACATCGAGCGCAACTTCGGTAAGGGTTCGATCATGCGGCTGGGGGATGCCTCTCGCATGCGGGTGGAGACGTTCTCCACCGGAGCGCTCACCCTCGACCTCGCCTTGGGTGGCGGCTATCCCAAGGGCCGGGTTGTGGAGGTCTATGGCCCGGAGAGTTCGGGTAAGACCACGTTGACCTTGCATGCCATCGCCGAGGTTCAGAAGCGTGGAGGGGTGGCTGCCTTCGTGGATGCGGAGCATGCCCTCGATCCCGTCTATGCCGCCTCCGTTGGGGTGGACATCGAAAACCTGCTGGTCTCCCAGCCGGATACCGGCGAGATGGCCCTCGAGATCGTCGACCAGCTGGTGCGATCCGCCGCGGTGGACATTGTGGTTGTGGACTCGGTTGCTGCCCTTACCCCCCGGGCTGAAATTGAAGGCGAGATGGGCGACCTTGCGGTGGGCAGCCAGGCCCGCCTGATGAGCCAGGCCATGCGCAAAATCACAGGCAACATCGGCAAGTCCGGTTGCACGGTGATCTTTCTGAACCAGTTGCGTCAGAAAATTGGGGTTACCTACGGCAACCCCGAAACCACCACCGGTGGTAACGCCCTCAAGTTCTACGCCTCGGTGCGGCTCGACATCCGTCGCATCCAAACCCTGAAGCGTGGTACTGAGGAATACGGCATTCGGGCCAAGGTGAAGGTGGCTAAAAACAAGGTGGCCCCGCCGTTCCGGATTGCGGAGTTCGACATCCTGTTTGGCCGCGGTATCAGCACCATCGGCTGTTTGCTCGATCTCGCCGAGGAGACCGGTGTGGTGACCCGTAAGGGAGCTTGGTACAGCTATGAGGGCGACAACATTGGCCAGGGCCGTGACAACACGATCACCTGGTTGGAGCAGAACCCAGCCCAAGCGGAGGTGATTGAGCGATTGACTCGCCAGAAGTTGACGGAGGGATCTGAGGTGACGGCCAATTCCATGAAGCCCCTGGCCGCGGCGGCAAAGGCTGCGGCTGCTGCCTCCAGTGCGGAGCTTGTGGCGGCAGAATCATCTGCTGTCAGCTCGCCAAGCTCGTCGGTGAAGGCCTGAAGGGATAGGCGCAACTAACAGGTAGGCGCCGGTAACGGCGCCTTTTTCATGCTTCGGCGCGTTGCCGGTTGCGTACTGGGGGGATTTGCAGGACCTGGGCGACCCGTTGCAGCTCCTGGATGGCTTCTGCTCCCTCGAGCTTTACGAGCTCGTGGCCATTGCGGGATTCCACCCAGCTGATGCCGAAATCGGACACCAAAAAGCGAACCATGTGGTTGTCGCCCAGGTTGGCCACAAAAGAAGCCCCTTGGCCATCGCGGCCATCACCACAGATGTAGCAAGTTGCGGCCACATTGCTGTTTTGCAGGCTCTTGGCCAGCGCCTGGAGGCTCATCACCAGATCGTGAACGACCGATCTGTACTGCTCCGCCAATCGGGGAAACATGGGCGAATCTCAGACGCACCGCAATCTTAGGGTTTTCTTCAGGTTTGGCGCGGTAGTCGTTGTGGCTGATTTACAAACTGGTTGAGCCAGCTGGATCAGCGATCCGCTTTAGCCATCTGAAAGTGCCCACCAGCCGGCGGCGGGGCCAATGAAGCGCACCGTGATCCAAAACACCACCAGGGCCCCAATGCCGATCCAGGCGCCCTTGGTGCTGACCTGGACGAATTGATCCGCCTGGTTGCGTGTCAAGGGGAGCCAGGCCACCAGTCGCGGGGAGGTGTCCACCTTTGCCTTTTTCACGCTTTTTGGCGGGAGCCCCTGGATGGTGCGGCGTTTTGCTTCCCCCATGGGTCAATGCTTTGAAGTTAATAAGGCTAGTGAGGCAAAAGCCGGCTCAAGGCCACCCAGGGCTCAAGGGCGCTCAAAACGTTTTGCCCCCAGCTGCGGCCCCTAAGCCGGCCATCCAGGATGGCCAGGCGACCGCCGCTACGCCTGAGCCCCGCTACGCCCAATTGCAGTTGGCTGAGGCCATCGGGGAGGAGCTGCTCGCGAAACCAATCGCGCCCCTGCTCGCGCAGGAGCTTGACCTGGGCCGCTGTGAGCGGATCTTCCAGGCTGGCGAGGGGTAATAGGCCCACAATCACCTGTGCTGGCAATGGCAAGCGCTCTTGGTTGCCCAGCCACCAACTCCAACTGGCGCAGATCACGCCGTTGCTTTCGGGGGCTGTGCTCTGGTGCACGACCCGGCTGCCAAATTCTGCGGCAAGGGCACTCGCTAGATCGAGGCGCAGGGCGTCATCGTTGAGCAACACCACGCTTAATCCCGCTTGGCCGAGAACCAGCCTGCGGCTTTGTTCGAGCAAGTGCTCCCCGTAATGGGGGCTGTTGGGCAGGGGTTGGCGCAGCGGAGCGAACAGGGGCAGGGGGTCCGCTAAGGGTGGATCGCCCAGCTCAACGGTGACCGTTGGGGTGAGATCCAGGGGGTTGCGCTCGCCCATCTGGCCGATCAGCACGCAACCCCGGCCATCGAGAAGACCAGGGAGAACCCTGCTGGGTTCGAGGGGTTGGCGGTGCAGTTGCCATTGCAAGAGCTGGGGATTGACCCGGGCCCAGCTGGTCCAGTCGGGGCCGGTGGCAGCCAGCCAGGCTGGCCAGGGCTCGGGCAGGGGGCCTAGCACCTGCAGCAGGTGCCGTAAGGGCGCCTCGTCTTCCGGGCCCAGGGCGACCTGGTGTTTGGGATTGCGGGGGTGGGCCAGGAGCTGCCGACTGAGCCGTTCATGCAGGCTGAGCAGGCTGGCTTCTGCGCTGGGCTGGGCGCGCCGGAGTTGGTCCCAGTGTTCTGGGGTGATCACCACCTCCAGGGCTTCCCGCAAGCAGCCATCGAGCTGCTCGGCCTCGGGGATCACGAGCTGCCTGCCGCCCAGCTGATTGGATCGCCAGGCCTCCACCAGCTGGCGATGGCTAAGCACCCAGGCCCTGGCTTGCTGGGGGGCCTGGGTCCCCTCGAAGCAGGGCAAGGCCAGGCTTGGATCGGCCGCCGCGAGCCGCGGCAATTCAATCTGCTGCAGCCGTTGCCGCGCCGATTCACTCACCACCAGGGCCAGGGGCTCCTCCCCCAGGGCCAAGGGCACCAGCAGGCTGATCCACCAATTGGGCTCCGTGCCTGGAGCCAGGCGTACCAAGGTGTGATCCCTGCGCCTGAGGCTGCGGGCGACGAGCCGGCTCAGGCTGAGATGGTGGGGCCAGTGCCCGCCTCCCTCGCGCTGGAGTAGCGCCTTGAGCTGCTGATGGGCGCGGGCTTCCAGCATCCGCGAGCTGGCGATGGCCCCTCAAGCGTAGGAAGCTGGCGTGCAGGGACTGCAGCCGGGATGACAGACGCTGGAAACGCACGGGTTCAATCCGCAGAGCCCCTCTGGCAGGCGAAGCCCGTGGGGATTGTGGGGATGGGCCTGATTGGGGGCTCCTTGGGCCTCGATTTAATGGCGCAAGGCGCCCAGGTGAGGGCCCTGGTCCATCGCCCCGCCACCGCTGAGAGGGCGCGCCAACGCCAGTTGGCAACGGATGTGAGCACCGATCCGGGGGTACTCGCTGGTTGTGGTTTGGTGGTGTTGGCCCTGCCGTTGGATCGCTTGCTGGATCCTGCTCAGGAGCTCGTGGCGGCCCTGCCCCCCGAGGCGGTGATTACCGATGTGGGTTCCGTGAAGGCACCGGTGCTCGAGCGTTGGCATGGCCGGGTGCCCCGCTTTGTGGCCAGCCATCCCATGGCCGGTACGGCCGAGGCTGGCGTGGAGGCTGGCGTGGCGGGCTTGTTTGCGGGTAGGCCCTGGGTGGCCACCCCGACGGCCACCACGGATCCAGAGGCCTTGGCCGAGGTGCGGCACTTGGCCGTGGCGGTGGGTGCCCACTGGCTCACCTGTGATGCCAGGTCCCACGACCATGCCGTGGCGCTGATTTCCCATCTGCCCGTTTTGGTGGGAGCGGCCTTGCTGCAGGCTGCCCATGGGGAGGCCGCCGATGCGGGGGGTGCCCTACCGGCGTTGGTGCGGGCCCTGGCCTCCAGTGGCTTTGCCGACACCACCAGGGTTGGCGGCGGCAATCCCGAGTTGGGCAGCCTGATGGCCCGCACCAACCGGGCGGCGTTGTTGACGGCCCTGGCCACCTATCGGACAAGCCTCGAAGAGCTCGAAGCGCAGCTCCAGGCTGGCCAGTGGGAAGCCCTGGAGGGGGCCCTGGCAGAGGCCCATCAGTTGCGCCCAGAATTTCTCTAGCTCTAGCCCTTTGGCCCCTTCCCTGCGGCCATGGTGAGCTGGCTGCCCCTGCTGGCCAGCAGCTGGCGGGCGGCCATCAGGGCTGAAAGACTCACGCCGGCGGTGCCCTCCCCCGGATAGATCGCATCGCCGCAGAGCCAGAGCCCCGTTAGCGGCGTGCGGCTCGCCAGGCCAAAGGGTCCGAAGCGGCTGGGGTGTTGGCCCAGCCCTCCCACATAGCCCCAGGGCCTGCCAGTCCAGCCGGCAAAGCCCCGGGGTGTGGCCAGCTCCTGGTGGCGCCAGGTGGCCTCGGGGATGCCCAGCAGCTCCTGCAGGCCCCGTTGGACATCCCGCTGGGCCGCTATCTTCCGGGCGACATAGGTGGCGTCATCGAGGCCAAACCAAGGCTTGGCGGCGGTGAACACGCTGGCGATCACGGTGGCCTGGCCTACCGGGGCCCGGCCATCCCCCTCCTGGCTGATGGACACAAACAGCGAACCGGGCCTATCCCAATCCCGTTGGAGGTGGCTGGCACAGCCCTCTGGCAGGGCCGTGCGATCAACGGCCCCATAGAAGACCAGGGCGCCGGAGGGTTCATGCAGTCCATCCAGCCGTTGCCGGTAGGCCTGGGGCAATGTTTCGCCCAGCAAGGCCGGCATCGCCTGGGGAGGAACCGCCAGCACCAGATCACGGCAGCTAAGGGCAAAGGGCTCGCCCTGGGTGGCTTGCAGGTTTTCTGTGCCTTGAACCATCCAGCGGCAGCCCGTGGCTTGCGGCGGGATGGGGGTGATGCGATCGACTCGGTGGCGCAGCCGCAGGTTGCCCTGGGCTTGGGCCAGGGCGAGCTCGAGCTGGTGGCAGAGCACCTGCATCGAACCCTGGAGGTGGAACAGTCCAAGGGGGGCCTGGGCCATGGCCAGCACCGTGGCGCCGTAGAGGGCTGCGGTGCGGTCGGCGGGTTCTTGGGAATACAGCGTGAGCTGCAAATCGAGAAAACGCCGCAGTCGCAGATCCCCACCGCAGCCGCAGAGGTGCAGCAGGTTGGCGATCGTGGCCCCGGTGAACAGGCCGCTGGCGATGGTGCCCGGGCCCAGGGCCCCCAGCAGTTGGCCGAGATCCCAGGCGGAGCGCGGCGGCAGGATGGGATCCTTGGCGGCAAAGGCCCAATTGGCTTGGTGAAGGGCGCTGCAGAGCTGCCAAAACCGCTCGCTGCCGGGGAATTGCTGGGTGCGTTCGTTCTGCCAGCGCTGGGGATCGCGCCAGAGGGAAATCGGTGGGAGGCCATCGCCCAGATCCACCACGCAGCCAGGGTCTAGGGCGTTGGCAGGGGGTGCGCTGACCCCGAGATGGGCAAACAGCCGGCTGTGGATGCCGCCGGCCTCCAGTCCCGCCACCTGGGTGGCCCCCACGTCAAAGGTGTACGGACCCCGCCGGAAGGTGCCGGCACAGCCGCCGCTTTGGCGATGGGCTTCCAGCAGCTCCACCGTGAGCCCTTCTTTGGCCAGCAAAGCAGCAGCGGTGAGGCCAGCCACGCCGGCCCCCACCACCACCACATCCACATCCACCCCATCCACCATTGACTCCATGGAGCCATGCTGGCAGCCCCCCTTGCCTGGGTAATGGGCCTGCCTTCCGCCAATCTGCTCGCCGAATGGCTGCAGCAGCAGCTGGGGGAAGACGGGCCGCTGGAGCTGGTGGCCCAACGACCTGTGGGTGGCGGCTGCATTCATAAGGCCTGGCAGCTTGAGCTGGCCGATGGTCGGCAATGGTTTCTCAAGAGCAATGGGGCAGAGGCCCTGCCCTGCCTGCTGGCTGAGGCTGAGGGGCTTAGGGCATTAGCCCGTTGGGCCCGGCCTCCGGTGCTGGTGCCAGAACCCCTGGGGGTCGGGGTGCTGGGGGGGCAGGCGCTTTTGCTGTTGCCTTGGCTGGCCTTTAGCGGGGCCAATCGTGACGGCTGGTTTGGCGTTGGGGCTGGCTTGGCTGCTTTGCACCGGGCCAGTGCCGCGGCGGGGGCATCGGAGGGCCGCTTTGGCTGGAGCCACGACAACGTCATCGGTTCCAGTCCCCAGATCAATGGCTGGGACAACGACTGGGGGCGTTTTTTTGCGGACTGCCGCCTGGCGCCCCAGCTCAGTTGGGCCAGCCAGCAGGGGCAGCGGTTGCGTGGGGCCCAACAGCTCTTGGAGTTGGTGCCCGATTGGCTCGGTGGTCACCAGGTCAAGCCCGCCCTCGTGCATGGCGACCTCTGGAGCGGCAACGCGGCCCTGCTCGCCGGTGGAGGGGGTGCGCTGTTTGATCCCGCGGTGTATTGGGGGGATCGGGAAGTGGATTTAGCCATGGCCCAGCTGTTTGGGGGGTTCCCCAGGGCCTTTTTTGCAGGCTATGAATCGAGCTGGCCGTTAGGGCCCCGATCCCAGGAGCGGGTGGCCATCTACAACCTCTACCACCTGTTGAACCACGCCAACCTATTTGGTGATGCCTATGGAGCCCAAGCCCAAAGCTCTATTGACAGCCTGTTGGCACAATGAACCTGAGTGAGCTAAGGCTTGGTTTGACCTGGTCTTGCTTATCCCAGGTATTCCTTACGCAGGTTCTGCAGGTTTTCCACCACCGCATTGCGCTTGTCGCTGGTGGTGAGGTTGTGCCAGCTCCACTGACCCACCACCACCAAGCCGAGTAGCTCAAGCAAGCCAGGCAGAATTGGCATCAAATTGATGGTGTCCAGAACCCCCTTGATCAGGATCTGAACCACGCAGACGGCTACGACAATGCCCGTGGCTTTGCCAAGCTTTCCCATCTGATCCCAGTCGACCTGGTCGAGGGCGGTGTTCACCTTGCCGAGGACATCGCTGTAGCGCTCAGCAAAGTTTGCAGCGGCGTCGCTGGAGGTATCAACAGCGGCCTCGGTGCCCTGCTCCTGCACGTCGGAAGGGGTGTCGCTCATGGACCGCAGTTGGGCACTGAAATGGGATTGGTTCATAAAGTATCGGTGTGAGCAGCGAAGCGCCAGCTTTGGTAGGGGCGGATCCCCGTCTGGCTGCGCAGTTGGAGAGGCTTCTGGCCGCGGCAGCCCCCCTGGAAGGGTGTGCCTTGGTGCTGGGGATCAAAATGGCCAAGGTCCTTGTGGTGCAGGAGGTTTGGCCCTGTTGCAATCGCTGGCCCGTGGCCGAAGAACGGGGACGGCGCTTTGCCATCGATCCCCGGGAGCAGCTGCTGGCCCAAAAGTGGGCACGCCAGCACCAGATGGCGGTGTTGGGATTTGCCCACAGCCATCCCAGCTCGCCGCCAGTCCCATCCGCCACTGATTTGGCCTGGTGTATCGCACCGGCCTTGCTGGCGATTCAAGGATTTGAGGCCCCAGGCCACCAGGCCAGCTTGGCTTGGTGGTGGATCGGGGCGGATGGTGCTGAACCCTTGCGATTGCCATTCCGGTTGCCATGGAGAATGGATGGCTAGCTCGATGTGCGTTTGCGCGCCACTCGCTCCTGCTTCCCATGCTTCCTCCCGACACCAGCGGTGTTCAGCTCAGCCCCGATGAGGTGGCCCGTTTTGCCCGGCACCTGATCCTTCCGGAGGTAGGGATGGAGGGGCAGAAGCGCCTCAAGGCAGCTTCGGTGCTTTGTGTTGGCACCGGCGGCCTGGGTTCTCCATTGCTGCTCTATTTGGCCGCGGCGGGTGTGGGCCGC
>CAIYSK010000252.1 GCA_903928835.1 uncultured cyanobacterium | reverse complement strand
TCGCCCAGGGCAGTGGTGGTCGCATCATCAATATTTCATCGGTGCATGAGGATTGGCCCATGCCCAACAACACACCCTATTGCGTTGCTAAAGGTGGTGTAAGGATGTTGACCCGCACAGCTGGGGTGGAGCTGGCTTCCAAGGGAGTGACGATTGTGAACGTGGGTCCAGGAGCGGTGGCCACTCCGATCAACGACTCGACCATGAACAACCCCGAGCTGCTGGCCAAGCTGAATGCGGCCATCCCGATGGGGCGTATGGCCCAGCCTGAGGAGATCGCCAAGGTGGTGGGCTTCTTGGCCAGTGATGCGGCCAGCTATATCACCGCCACCTCAATCTTTGCCGATGGTGGCATCATGCAAAGCAGCCCTGGTCTCTAGGCGTTGGCACCGCTTACCCGAGAACAGCTCTACCGAATACGCCATCGCCACCGGGGTTATCAGATCACCTTGGCAACAGAAGTGCTCCTGCTGCTTCTGTTGCCCCTGGCCCAGGGGCACCCCTGGTTGCTGTCGGTCATGCTGGCGCTGCTGGCGCTTGTGCTCATCGTGTTCGTGAGTCGCTATTCGCCCCTCCGTCAAACCCGGCCGTTGATCTATGGGCTTGGGGCTTTGGCGATTGGCCTGGAAATCCTGTGGCATGGGTCCTTAATCCAAGCTCCCCACCTGGGGCGAATGCTGACGGTGCCCCATGTGTTTGTGTGGTTGCTCTTTCTTTCGGTTGGGGTGTTTCGCAAGGTGAAAACCTTGGTGCGGGAACCCTATGTGACCGTTTCAGTGGTGCTGGGTGCCGCCTCTGGTTATCTGCTGATTGGCTTGGCTGGGGGGTTGCTATTAACGGCCCTTTGGGCCGTCCAGCCCTCGGCCTTTGTCTTGGCTTCCTTGCCCCATGTGCAGGCTGGTAATTCGATTGATTTGGCGGTGGCCCCAGCCCTGATGGCAGCCTCATTCACGATGCTCACGACTGTGGGGACGACCATTCTAAAAACTAGTAATGTGGCCGGTCAAGTTGTGACCACGGTGATCACGATTCTTGGACAGCTTTATGTGGCGATCTTGATTGCTTTGATTCTTGGTCGCTATCACCGCCGGAGTGCCTAGTGGCGACCCTGCAACGCCGCCATCGATTTTATGGTCATCTGCTCCTGCTCTCGCTAGGGGTGATGCTGCTGATTGCGTTCCCCTATCCAGTTCGTAGACTCTCGATTCTCTGCTCTGAAGTCCTTGTCCTGATGCTCACCTTTGAGCTAGGGATGCCATTGCACCCGCGTCAGCCCAGGCGTCACTGGTATGACAATGCCTACCGCCTGATTGGTCTTGCCGCTTTTGGTTTCCAGTTGTTGTGGTTGCTGAGTCCGGTGAACTGGCGTTTCACCAGTGGCGTGCCTGTGTTGGCCCTGCTTGCCATGTTTGTGTTTTGGAGTCTCAAAAGACTCTTGTATTGCCTATCCTGCGAACGGTTTGTTAGTGCCAAGGTTCTTTCCGGCGCAGTGGCAGGTTACCTGCTATTGGGAATTACCGG
>CAIYSK010000251.1 GCA_903928835.1 uncultured cyanobacterium | reverse complement strand
GCCGGGCTTGAGGGCCTTGGCCTGGGCTAGGGCCGCTTGGGCCCCTTTGGTGTCTCGGCGTTCCTGCAGCAGGAGGGCCCTCGCCAAGATTGGAGTTAGGTCCTTGGGGAAGGCGGTAGTTAGCCGGATGAGCAGGGCTTCGGCTTGGCCTACTTGGCCCTGGCGCTGGAGCACATTCGCCAGCAAAAGGCCGATGTCGAGTGCCTCTGGCTTGGGGGCCTCTGGCTTGAGGGCAGGTTTGCTGGCTTGCTCGAAGGCCGCCTGCAGTTGGCTCACGGCCAGGGCCCCTCTGCCGCTCTCCACTTGCAACAGGGCCATCAGTTGCAGGGCTTCGATGTTGTTGGGGTTTTGGTTGAGCAGTTGGCGCACCTCCCGTTCAGCCCCGCTGCGATCGTTTTGGTCCCGTCGCAATTCCGCGAGCACCAGGCGCAGGGCCGGTCGCTCGGGTTGTTGATCGGCCAGGCGCTCCGAGAGGCTGAGGGCTTCCTCCTTGCGGTTGAGGGCGATCAGCAGCTCCAGCAGCCGTTGCTCCTCAGCCGCCGAGGCTCCTCCCTGGGCGGAGCGTTGCTGCAGGCCTTCGAGCTGGCCTTCCAGGGCCCGTTGCTTGGGATCGGTGGCCAGGCCACCGCTTTGCAGATGCCCCAGCCACCAGCCCCCGGCTAAGCAGGCCCCGCCCAGGCTGGCCAGGGCCAGGCCAATCCAGAGCTTGGGGCGGGAAAGGGCAAGCGGCATTGGCGAGGCCCATGGCTATGGGTACCCAGTTTGCCCCGACTACCACTGCCATTGGGGCGCCTACACTTGGTTCCATGCGTCACCATCCGATTTCACCGGTCACCGAGCCGATGCAGTACCGGGCCATTGGCGTGGTGCGTGGGGTTTATGTGCCATCCGATCCCGAGCAACTCACCCGCGGGCTGATTCGCACTGGCGATGGTGTTGAGATTGAAGCTGTGGTCTTGGGGCGCTTGCTCACCTTGATGCGCCGCCACCTCAACCTGGAGGAGCCCCATCTGTGGGTTGTTTATCCCCGGTCCAAGGAAGAGGAAGGGCTTCACCTCCAAATGGTGGGGGTCTGGGAGCCCAGCACCCTGGCCGAAGCCGAACCCAGCGGGGAGCCTGCTGAAGGCGAACCCACTGGAGAGAAGGCTGAAGCCAGTGATCAACTGCCCGAGGGCGACGACTATGTCTCCGTGCGGGGTGAGCTGATTTACACCCGGCCAGAGACCGGAGATTTGGTGGTCAAAGTGCGGCAGCAGCCCCGCCCCGATGGCAGCCGGCCCGTGCCCTTCAAGCTCCAGCTCAAGGGCGAGGTTCCCCTCGAGCATCTGCGCCATTTCGTCGCCCTCAACCTGCGCCGCCAGGGCCAGCACCTTCAGCTCGAGTCCTTTGAGGTGATCGGTCCGGTTGCCCAGCGCGGTACCCGTGGAGGCAAGGGCCGCCGCGATGCCAAGCCCGCTCGGGAGGCCAAATCTGGTCGCGATGGCGGTTCTGGTCGAGATGGTGCTAACAGCAACCCTGGCCATGCCGCCGCTGCCCGGCCCAGTCCGGTCAGTCGCCCCTCCCGTTGAAGCAGCCGCTGGGGGCAGGACTGGCGGTGTTGGTGGTGAGCCTGCTCGCCATCGTGGGCCCGCTGCTTGGAGTCTCCCCGGCCTGGATTGTGCTGGCTGTGGCCCTATCCCTCGGGGCTTTGACCCTGGATTCGGCCAGTTTTGGGGGCCGGGGGGGCCATGTTTTGGCGGAAGCGCTTCCAGGCGGAGAGGCCCGCCTGCGCCGCATTGCCATCCATGAGGCTGGCCATGTCCTGATCGCGGGCCACGAAAAGATGGCCACAGGCCCGGTGTTGGTGGGAAGCCTGGCTTGCTTGAGGGCGGGGCTGAACACCAATGGCAGCACGGCCCTCGAGGCACCGGCCCAGGCCAAACTCGCCGAGGAAGACCTGCGCCGGTGGAGCAGGGTCCTGCAGGCCGGCATGGCTGCTGAGCAGCTGATCTACGGCGAGAGTGTGGGGGGCGTCGACGATCGAGCCCTGTTGGGCCGGCTGTGGGGCCTTTCGGGATTTGATGTGGCCATGGCCCAGCGGGAGCAACGCCGGGCCCGCCGGGAAGTGGACACGCTGCTCAAACAGCGCCAGATCGAGCTGGAGGCCGAGGCGGAGCGGTTGCTGCAGGCGGCCCCCCGGCTAGGGCGATGAGCCCCCCAAAGCCATGAGCCAGCTGGCCCTGATCGATTGCCCCACCGGCCTGGCGGGCAACATGGTGTTGGCAGCCTTGCTCGATCTGGGCCTGCCCCAAGAGGTGATCGATACCCCCCTTGCGGCCCTGGGGTTGGCCCAGGCCTATCGGCTGGTGGTGGACGAGCGCCGGAGTGCGGGTCTGCGGGGGCTGCACCTCGAGGTGGAGCTTCGAGAGGTCTCCCCTCCCCATCGCCATTGGGGGGATCTGCGGCAACAAATCCTGGCGGCCCCCCTGGATGCCGCCCTTCAGACCAAGGTGCTGGAGGTGTTCACGCTGTTGGCGGAAGCCGAGGCGGTTGTCCATGGGGTGACGCCCGAGCAGGTGCATTTCCATGAGGTGGGCGCCGTGGATGCCCTCGTGGATGTGGTGGGGGTTTGTGCGGGCTTGCTCCATTTCGGTGTGAGCGAGCTGATCTGCAGTCCGCCCCCGGGCGGCCATGGATCGGTGGCCACGGCCCATGGCCCCCTGCCCCTGCCAGCGCCCGCTGTGCTGGAGATCGCCCGCCGGCGCGGGGTTGAGCTGGCGAGCGCGGAGGGCTTTCCCCCGGCCGAGCTCACCACCCCCACAGGGCTGGCGCTGGTGGTTTGTTGGGCGGATCGCTTTGGGGTGGCGCCAAGTCATATCCCTGAAAGCATCGGAATTGGCCTCGGGAGCCGCCAGCTGGATCGGGCCAACCTGCTGCGCCTCACCCTGGCAACGGCTCCCCACCAGCCAGCAACCCAGGCTCCTGTGATCCAGGAAGCCGTGCTCGAGCAGCAGGCCCAGATCGATGACGCCACCGCTGAGGATTTGGCCTTCTTGGTCCAGGCCCTGCGCGAGGCCGGCGCCAAGGAGGTGTTCAGCCAACCCATTGCCATGAAGAAGGGCCGCGCCGGCCAATTGCTGACGGTGCTGGCGGAACCTTCAGCCGCTGCAGCCCTGCGCCGGGTTTGGTGGCAGCACAGCAGCAGCTTGGGGGTGCGGGAAAGCCAGCAGCTGCGCTGGGTGTTGCCGCGCCGCAGCCTGGAGATCGCCACCCCCTTGGGATCCTTGCGCCTCAAGCAGGCCCAGTTGCCCGATGGACGTTGGCGCAGCAAGCCCGAACACGATGATCTGGTCGCCCTGGCCACCCGCCACAATCTGGGCCTGGATCAGGTGAGGACCATCGTGGTGCAGGCGTTGACGGCCCTGGATGGGGGGCAGCAGCCGTGAAGCGATTCCAGAAGCTGCGGGCTGGGCCCCAAACCATGCTGGCTTGGCTGCAGGCGCAAGGGGCCCAGCTCCCCGGGGGGATCAAGCTGTGGACCACGCTGCTAAGTGCGGGCTTTCTGCTGGCAGCCCTGCTCAGCCATGGCCAGCAGCTGCTGCAAATGCGGCTGGATTTGCAGGGCTTCCTGTGGCTGGTGCTGGGGGTGGGTTTCAGCCTGTTGAGCCTGGTGGCGAATGGGATTGGGCTTGGGGTGGTGCTCCATTGGCTCGGTCTTAAGCCCCATGGCCAGGCCCTGGTGGGGGCCTATCTCACCACCAACCTCCGCAAGTATTTGCCTGGCGGAATTTGGCATCTGGCTGAGCGGGTGGCGTTGCTG
>CAIYSK010000250.1 GCA_903928835.1 uncultured cyanobacterium | reverse complement strand
GGCAGCGGCAAGGAGCAAACCATCTCCATCACCGGCGCCTCCACCCTGAGCGACAACGAGGTGGACAAGATGGTGAAGGACGCCGAGGCGAATGCCGCGGTCGACAAGGAAAAGCGTGAGCGCATCGACCTGAAGAACCAGGCCGAAACCCTCGTTTACCAGGCTGACAAGCAACTTGCTGAGCTGGGCGACAAGGTGGGTGCCGAAGACAAGGCCAAGGTCGAGTCTTCCTCCACCAAGCTCAAGGAGGCCATCGAGAAAGACGATTTCGACACCATGAAATCGGAGCTGGAAACCCTGCAGCAGGCGCTCTATGCCGCCGGTGCAGCGGTCTATCAGCAGGCCGCCGGTGCCGAAGGCGCCGCAGCCCCTGGGGGCAATGGTGCCAGCGCGGATGCCGGCAGCAGCTCAAGCGACGATGTCATCGACGCCGAGTTCACCGAAAGCAAGTGAGCAGCTTGTAAGTAAGAAACCCGCAAGTCAAAAGTCAATAAGCTCCCCACCCGGGGGGCTTTTTTATGGCTGGATTGTGGAGAGGGCCTGGCGGGCCTGTTTGAGCACCGGCTGGGGAAGGCTGATGTAACCAAGGCCGGGGGCTTGGGCTTGGGCTGCGTCCGAGAGGATGTAGGCGACGGTTTTCTGCAGGGCCTGCTGTTTGGCCCCATTGCCCCGTTGATAAAACAGGCCCCACGTGAAGCTGACGATGGGGTAGCCAACGGCCGGATTGGGCTCACTACCGGTGAGATTGGCTGTCATGGCAATGCTCGCCAAGGCCATCTCGGCGGCATGGGCTTCGGGCTTGGCGTAGTGGCCTGCCCGGTTGGCGATGGCTGCGGCCTGCAGGTTGCCGCGCACATAGGACGACTCCACGTAGCCCAGGCCTCCCTTGAGTTGGCTTACGGTTGCAGCAATGCCCTCGTTACCTTTGGCCCCAATGCCCGTGGGCCATTGCACAGATTTGCCAAAGCCTGGGCCCTGGTTCCAGGCTTTGCTAAATGCTGACAACGAGTGGGTGAAGTTGTAGGTGGTGCCTGAGCCATCGGAACGATGCACCACGGTGATGGCTTGGTTGCTACAGCCCAGCTCTTTGTAGTTATGGATGGTGCCAAGGAAGATGCCAGCCAGTTGGCCCTGGCTGAGTTTGAGCTGGCAGCCAGGCAGGTGATAGGCAATGGCGATGGCACCAGCGGTGAGGGGGATTTCCACAACCCCACGCCCAATGGCTTGGCGATCGTTGCTAGAAACCGGGGTGTCAGTGGCAGCAAAATCCACTGTATTGGCAATTAATTGCCTGACACCGGCTCCAGAACCAACGGATTGATAGTTGACCTGGATATTTTTATGTGCGGCTAAATCGCTAAACCAATGTTGATAAATCGGCGCTGGAAAACTTGCTCCTGCCCCCTGCAGGGTGTGGACATGAGCTGAAGGGTTTTGGGAGCCACATCCCATGAGCAGGCCGCCGGCCAGCAAGGCTGGGCCTAATGCAGGGCCGAGGGCATGACCTTGAACTGGAAAGCGTTTCCTCAAGGGGTGTTCGGCCATGCCAAGAGATTACAGGCCTTGTATTGCCAGCCCATCGGGTGGTGCAAAGGGCGAACTCCTTAAGTGCAAAGTCGTCTTAGGTGTGATTGCTATGTGTGTCTCGTTCACTGATCACTTGGACCACCCATTCTGCGCTGGCTGGTGCCAACAACACTCCATTCCTGTAGTGCCCACTGGCTAGGATCAATCCAGGTTCCAGCTGCTCGAGCAGGGGGGCCGGCCGCTGGCTTGGCCGGGGTCGATGGCCTTGCCATTGGCGTACCACCGTGGCGCCTTGGAGCCAGTCGAGACCTGAGTTGCCCCAATCCCGCAGGTCTGCCAGGGCTTCTGGGCAGGGGTTGGTTCCTGGCTCCAGGGTGGCTCCGAGCCAAATGCGCTTGCCGCCCTGTAGATCGGGCCTGGGCACCAGGTTGACTCCCCGCCAGACAATGGCGCCCGGCCACTGCCAAGCGGGCCCCTGCCAATCGGGTTGATCAGCAAGCTCCAGTTCCAGGGCTTGGCCTAGCACCGGCTCCATCGGCAGTGCATGCCCCAGGGGTTCGATCAGCTCTGCGCTCCGTACCCCGGCGCTCAGCACAACCCAAGGACTTTCGAGCCATTCACCACCACTGCAGTTCACCCGCCACTGGCCGTTGTGCCGTTCCACGGCTACGGCTTCCTCGGCATGGCCGATCAGCCCATGCTGGTCGGCATCGGCGCGCAGGGCTGCCATGGCGAGGGAGGGGTCGAGTTGGCCATCGGCAGGGGAGTAGAGGGCTCCCAGGGCTGCCTTGGGCAAGGGGGGCTGCAGATTTTGGAGTTTGGCTGGGTCCCAGAGTTCCAAGGGGAAGCCTTTGGCTTGGCGCTCTTGGCCTAGGCGCTGGTGCCGTTCCAGCTCCTGGCCATCGCTGGAGAGGAGAAGTAGGCCTGGGCGATAGGCGATGGAGTGCCCTTGGGCCTCCAGCGCCTCGATCCACTGCCGCCAGAGCTCCAGGCTGCGCTGCCGGAGCCGCCAGCTCCTTCCGCTGGAGCGGTGAAACACCTGGCCCATCAAGACACCAAGGGCAGCCCAGCTGCCTGAATCGGCGGCAGGAGGGCCGTTTAGGTAGGGATCGAGTAGCCGTACGGCGTGGCCTTGGTGCTGCAAGAGCCAGGCAATTGAAAGGCCCACCACCCCAGCCCCTACCACCACAACCTGCTGGGGATCAGACGCCCGTCGTTGGTGGACCTGCCCCAGGGATCAGGCCTGCTTGAGATCAGCTTTCACCTGGTCAGGCAGCACTTGGGCATAGCGGCCAAAGCCACTAGCCACTTGGATGTAGGCCTTGCGCAACTTGTCGCCGTCCTGGAGCTTGGTGGCTTCGTCCAATTGGGCCATTGCCGTTTTGAGGTTTTGGGCCAACGTATTTGCTTCGGGGCGATCGGCCGGCAAGAGGCGCTGGTTGATATAGCTCATTTCTCGGCCCACTTCCTGCATGGGGCCGTGGATCAAGTTGGCGGTGAACACCCAGTTGCGCTCATTCACGAGTTCGGCCAGTTCAGGCAGCCGGTCTCGGGCAGCGAGGAAGCCTTCGGCCTGACGCTCAATGAGGGCCATGTCGACGTCGCTGATGGTGGGGGACTTCCCGGATTGGCCGCCATCACAGGCCGCGAGCCCGAAGCAGAGCAGGGTCGCTACACCCACCAGGGCTAATCGCCGCAGTTGCTGGCCAAGCCCAGAGATCAGCGCAGACACCATCGGAAGTACCAAGGACTCGATTCGTGGTGGAACTTTATCTGCGCTGGAGCTGGAACTGCCCCCTGCTGTAGTCGCTTGCAACTTGCCAGGTGAGCTTGGCGCCACGGATTTGGTGGTTAGGGGCGATCGACCATGCTGCTGGGGAATTCTTTGTCTCGATGAGCTCCCCCACAGCGATCCTCCAGATGATCTGCCCAGATCAGCCCGGGCTGGTGAGGGAGCTCTCGGGCTGGGTGGCATCCAACGGCGGCAACATCGTGCATGCCGATCACCACAGTGATCAGGGCGCTGGTTTGTTTCTCAGCCGGATCGAGTGGGAGTTGGCGGGCTTTGGGTTGCCCCGGGAAGCGATTTGTCCCACGGCCCATGCCCTGGCAGAGCGCTTAAAGGGTCAATACAAGGTCAACTTCTCTGATTTCCGCCCGGCGGCGGCGATTTTTGTGAGCAAGCAGGACCACTGTCTCCTCGATCTGCTCTGGCGCACCCGCACCGGAGAGCTGCCGATGCAGGTGCCTTTGGTGATTTCCAATCACCCAGACCTTGCTTCGATGGCCCAGGAGTTTGGGGCCCATTTTGAGCATGTTCCGGTGGATCCTGCCCGCAAAGAGCTGGCTGAGGCCCGCCATTTGGAGCTTTTGGGCCAATACGGCATTGAGCTGGTCGTGCTTGCCAAATACATGCAAGTGCTGACGCCATCGTTTTTGACGGCCTTTGATCCCCCCGATGCCTTTCATCGGGTGATCAACATCCACCACTCCTTTTTGCCAGCCTTCACCGGTGCCAAGCCCTATCACCGGGCCTGGGACCGGGGCGTGAAATTGATTGGGGCCACCGCCCACTACGTGACGGAAGAGCTCGATGGCGGCCCAATCATTTCCCAGGAAACCGTACCCGTGGGCCATCGCGATGACGTGGAGGATTTGATTCGCAAGGGTCGTGACACCGAGCGTCTTGCCCTGGCTCGGGCCGTTCGGCTCCATCTGCGCCGGCAAGTGATGGTTTATGGCAGCCGCACGGCTGTTTTTGATTGACGGCTTTTGATTGACGAATCGGGGGACTTGATTGAGCTGGGATCTTGATGAGCCTTGGCCTTGGGATTCTTTAGACCCAGGTTGCCCAGCTCGTGGTTGCTGGAAGAATCCACGTGCCTGCCCCTGGGGTGAGATTGACGCCCTGGAGCCGCCCGATCAGTTCATCGGCATTAGTCAAGCTGTTGTTGCCGTTGCCTAGAAAGATTTCCGTGGCGTTGTTTGCGAATCGGTAGAGGTACTGGGATCCGTTGCGGAGTTGCAGTTTGTCCTCGAGGGCATTGAAATCTGTGATCAGGGCATAGTCATTGAGGCCCTGGGACCTGGTGGAACCGTCGTCATAGAAGTTGCCCCGACTATCGGCCAGCAGAAAAGTATCTTTGCCGTTGCCGCCCGTGAGGGTGTCGATTTGCCCGCGCCCCAGGGCTGGCGCCGTGGTTCCTGTCTGGGGAACGCCTGCTATCCGATCGTCGCCGTTGCCGCCGGTGAGCGTGTCGTTGCCAGTGGTGCCCCAGAGGATCAGGTTTGCTGGAGCGTCGTTGTCGGCGATGGTGATCGTCGCCGCGCTCGCCGTGCCGATGGTGTAATTGGGGCTTGATGCGAGAGTAAGGATCAGGGTTTCCGGCCCCTCCACCAGCGTGTCGTCCACGGGATTGATCGTGAGGATCGCGGTGCTTGAGCCAGCGAGGAAGGTGACGCTGGTGCCAAGGGTGGGGGTGTAATCGGCGGCGCTGGCGGTGCCACTCAGGATGAAATTGACCGTGAGGCCCGCGGTGAGATCTCCGCTGCGGTTAAAGGTAAAGCTGCCGGGATCTGGCGTTAGTCCTGGCCCGGTTTCAGCGGCATTTGCATCGCTCGCCACCACGGTGATTGCCGGGAAGTTCATCAAAACCCCCAGCCGGGTTAGGGCCGCGGGGATGTCGAGGCGGCCTCCTGTCACGGTCTTCCCAGCCAGGGAGGGCGTGGTGGTGGTTGATTCCAAGATGGCCTGCTTGATCTGGGCGGCCGTGGCGTTGGCATATACGGACTTGAGCAATGCAGCCGCCCCGGTCACAAGGGGCGTCGCCATCGAGGTGCCGCTCAAGTTTGCGTAACCAGCTGCCCCAGGAACGGTGGAGATGATGGCTGAGCCAGGTGCCCCCAGATCCACCGACCCAGGGCCGTAGTTGGAGTAGCTGGCCAGGGTGCCATCGCTGGCGATGGCGGCCACGGAGATCAGGTTGGCGTTGGTGTAACTGGCGGGATAGCTGGCGGTCAGGTCGATGTTGAGGCTGCTGTTGCCGGCCGCCGCAATGAATAGCAGATCGTTTTGGTTGGCGCGGGTGATTGCATTCATCAGGGCCTGGGAAAAGCCGCTGCCGCCCCAGGAGTTGTTGGTGCCCACGAACTTGCCGGTTTCGCCGCGCTGGCCTGCCTGGATCTTGGCGCTGGTGAAGTAGTCGGTCGCCAAGACGGCATTGCTGACGCTGCCGCTGCCAGTTGCGCCCAAAAACTTCATGGCAGCGATCTGTACCTGCCAATTCACGCCTGCTACACCTACGCCATTGCCGCCGATAGCGCCGATCGTTCCGGCGGTGTGGGTGCCGTGGTTGTTGTCATCAAAGGGATCGTTGTCGTTACTGACGAAATCCCAACCGATCAGGTCATCGATGTAGCCGTTGAGGTCGTTGTCTCTTGCGTCTTCCCAGCCGGAGCGGTTGTCCAGTAGGTCGCCGGCATCGATATAGCCGTTGTTGTTGTAGTCGGTGAGATGGGTGGCAGTCGCATTGCCACGGTTGAGCTGGTCGTTGAGGTCGCGGAATGTAATCAGACCATCTTTGTCGGTATCCAAGAGGGTGCTGTAGAAGCTCAGGCCCTTGATCTCCCCTTGGTTCAGCCAGATATTGAGATAGAGGTCTGGATGGGTGTAGTCAATGCCGGTGTCAATGTCCCCCACCACTGTGGTGGTCTTACCGGTGACATTGTTCGCCCAGGCGCTGTCGGCTTTCGAGCCGAAGCCGGTGCTCTTCATCCCCCAGAGGGAGCCAAACGAGGGATCGTTGCTGGTTGCCTGGGTATGCACCGACCCATTGAATTCAGCGAATTTCACCCCGGGCCGGTGCCTGTAGGCCTCCAGCAGGGAGTCCCGGGATCTGAAGCCCTTGGGACACTGCACCACATCCAGCACTCCTTCCCCTGCCTGCTCCATGGCATGGGTGTGGATCGTGCGAACCACGGTGCATCCGAGCTCTTGGTGGATGGTTTTGCGGCTAGTGCTGTCCGCACTGGGGAGCCACTGCACCAGCAGTTGCTCGGAGGGGTCGCCCGAGCCGCTTTCCTGGCTTCTCGGGGCCAGGCTGTCTGCCACGAGCTCTAAGTCCGGGAGAGGTGACAGAGGATGAGGACTGCGTGGACCAGCAGTTGATTTGGGGTTGGCCAACTCTGGACTTCTATTTTGTGGATTTAGGTTATTAGATACCGAAGGCTTCTTGTTGGTGGCGATACAGGGTGGTTCTGGCAATCGGCCCCTCCAGGTGGTCCCAGGGCAGCACCCGATGTTCGTCCCAGTTGTGGTGAACCACCTCCTCCCAGCTGGGTAGGCCAGGGGTTCCATCACGGCGCTGGGCAGCGAGCGCCCGGTAGGCGGTCTTCCAGCCCCCCAGTTGCTCGTGGCGGCCTCGGGCGGCAACGATGACCGGTGCCAAGCGGCGATCACTGCGCGATAGCAGGGCCTGGATCACGCTCCAGCCATAGCTTTCAGGGCGCAATTCAATCCCCTTTGGCTTGAGCCGTTTGGCCAAAAGCTTCAAGCGTTTTTCGGCTTCCGGCCGCACCCCCTGCCATTGGAAGGGCGTGTGGGCCTTGGGCACAAAGGTGCTCACCCCCAGGGAGAGCCGTAGGCCCGGGGTCGCCTTTTTGAGGGCGACCAGAAGCTCGGCGGTGGCCTCCACATCGGTCTCTTCTTCGGTGGGTAGGCCGGCCATGCCGTAGAGCTTCAGTCCGGTTAGTCCCCCTTCCTTGGCGTAGCGAGCTGCCGCATAGATCTCCCCGGTGCTCAGTTTTTTGTTCACCACCTGGCGCATCCGTTCGCTGCCGCTTTCGATGGCGATCGTGAGCGATTTACTGCCCCGTTTGGCCAGGATCTGAGCGAGTTCAGGCGTCACGGTGGAGGCCCGCACCGAACTCACGCTTACCCGGGTGCCGTCAAACCGGTCGTTGTTGAGCCAGCTCAGCAGATCGCCAAATTGGGGATGTTGGGTCACCGAGGCACCGAGCAGGCCAAGCCGTTGGGTGGCGGTGAGCCCTTTCTCCACCGCTGGGATGAGGCCGTCATCCAGGGATGGGGTGCGGAAGGGCAGGGTGAGGTAACTGGCCAAGCAGAAGCGGCACAGCTCCGGGCAGCTGCGTACCACCTCCACCATGTGGATGGATGGCCAGGCGGCCTCGGGCGTGATCACGGTGGAGTGGCTGAGGGTGTTGCCCCGCCAGGTTTGTTTGGCCACCGTGGTCGGGATGCCGGCCTCCGTGGGCTCGACGGCCAGCAGTTGGCCGTCGGAGCTGTAGCGGGGGGCATAGAGCGACGGCACATACACCCCCGGCACCTGGGCCAGGCGCCGCAGGCGTTCTTGGCGCGGCGCCGTGCGGTGCTCCTGCAGGGCATCGAGAAAGGCCGGCAGCAACAGCTCGCCATCGCCCAGCAGGACTACATCCAAAAAGGGGGCCAGGGGTTCGGGGTTGGCAGTGAGCACAGGCCCCCCGCCAAACACGATCGGGTCGTTGTCGCCGCGCTCGCTTCCCCAAATGGGGATGCGTTGCTGTTCGAGCAGATCCAGCAGTACGGGGCCATCGAGCTCCCAGCTCAGGGAGAGGCCAAACAGGTCGAGATTTGGCCCCCGGCCGCGCCCTCCGCCATGGGGTGGATCGCCCTGGTCGGTGAACAGGCGCCGCACATCCACATCGGAGCGCTTCGCCAAGGTGGCCCACACCACCTGGTAGCCCAGGCTGGTGATCCCCACCGTGTAGGTGCTGGGAAAGGCCAGCACCGCCCGCAGGGCTCCGGCCTGGGGGGCGGCAGGTTCAAACAGCAGGGTTTCCTGGTTCAGTTAGACACTCGCCAACACCTTGGCCTCATCTTCGGTGCTCACCACCCGGCCCGCGTCTTCGAAGCCCGCCAGCTCATTGAAGTTGAGGTAGCGGTACAGCTCGGCGCCGTTGGGGTCGATCTTTTCAGCGGCAATCGCCAGGTATTGCTCCTTGGTGGGGATGGCGCCCACCTGGGCGCAGACGGCGGCCAGTTCGGCACTACCCAGGTACACCTGGGCGCCATTGCCCAGGCGGTTGTTGAAGTTGCGGGTGCTGGTGGAGAACACGGTGGTGTTGTCCTCCACCCGGGCCTGGTTGCCCATGCAGAGGGAACAGCCGGGCATCTCCATGCGGCTGCCGGCCGCTTCGAAGATGGCGTAGTAGCCCTCCTGCTGGAGCATCTCCTCATCCATGCGGGTGGGGGGGCACACCCACAGGCGGGCAGCATTTTGGCCCTGGCCCTCCAGCACCTTGGCGGCGGCGCGGTAGTGGCCGATGTTGGTCATGCAGGAGCCGATGAACACCTCATCCACCCTGTTGCCGGCCACCTCCGAGAGCAGCTTGACGTTGTCGGGATCGTTGGGGCAGGCCAGGATCGGTTCGGTGATGTCATTGAGGTTGATCTCGATCACGGCGGCGTAATCCGCATCGGCATCGGCCTCCATCAGCACCGGATTGGCGAGCCAGGCCTCCATGGCCTTGATGCGGCGGGCCAGGGTGCGCGGGTCGCTGTAGCCGCGGGCAATCATGTTTTTGAGCAGCGCCACATTGCTGCGCAGGTATTCGGTCACCGTGGCCACCGAGAGCTTGATCGTGCTGCCGGCGCAGGAGCGTTCGGCGGTGGCATCAGTGAGCTCAAAGGCCTGCTCGAGCTTGAGATCGGGCAGCCCCTCGATCTCCATAATCCGGCCGGAAAACACATTTTTCTTGCCGGCCTTTTCCACCGTGAGCAGGCCCTGCTGGATCGCCACGTAGGGAATCGCGTTCACCACATCGCGCAGGGTGACGCCGGGTTGCAGAGAACCCGAGAACTTCACTAGCACCGATTCGGGCATGTCGAGGGGCATGGCGCCGATGGCGGCGGCAAAGGCCACCAGCCCTGAGCCAGCGGGGAAGGAGATGCCCAGGGGGAAGCGGGTGTGGCTGTCGCCGCCGGTGCCGACGGTGTCGGGCAGCAGCATCCGGTTGAGCCAGCTGTGGATGATGCCGTCGCCGGGCCGCAGGGCCACGCCGCCCCTGGAACTCATGAAGTCGGGCAGTTCGGCGTGGGTTTTGAGGTCGACGGGTTTGGGATAGGCGGCGGTGTGGCAGAAGCTCTGCATCACCAGATCGGCGGAGAAGCCCAGACAGGCCAGCTCCTTCATCTCGTCGCGGGTCATCGGCCCGGTGGTGTCCTGGCTGCCGACGCTGGTCATCAGCGGTTCGCAGCTCGTG
>CAIYSK010000249.1 GCA_903928835.1 uncultured cyanobacterium | reverse complement strand
CTTTCTATATTTACTTGCAGATGCAATCTTGCTCTGCTGCTTTAGATATTCCTTTATTACTTCTACCTGTTCTTCTGTTGGATTTGATGGCAAGTCCAAGGTTGAGACAGGTTGGGACCTGTGGATTGTTCAGATACAAGGAATGTTACAAGGGGTTGTCAAGAGCAGTTGCTGCAGTGCTTTAAGTGCCCTTACTGATTCTGGATTCAAAGAACGCCATGGCCCAGGCAGCGCCGTGATCGCCCAATTGTGAGCAGGGGCGCCAGCTCTGAACAGTGCGGATCCACGTATGCCGCCAGGATGGGACGCTCCCGCCATCCATTCCAGAGAATGGACTTCACACCATTCCTTGATCAAGTACGGCGCAACACCGACCTGAGCAACCTCATGCTCCAGGACGCCCGCATCGTCGTGTGTTTGGGCAGCAGGGCTTTATTAGCCGCCTTTCTCGGTTGGACCCAGAGCCCCGAGCACGTGTTGGGGGCCGCCACCACCGAAGACGAAGGCCTGGCCCTGGTGGAGCAGCACCAGCCCACGATGGTGCTGCTAAGCGACCAACTGGAACGGGGCGATGGGGTCGCCTTGGTCCAGCAGATCAAAGCCCGCTGGCCCCAGATCCACACCCTGCTCTTGATCACCCAAGAACAGCGCCATCGCCAAATCAAAGCGGCGATCGACGCCTGCTGTGACGGTCTTCTAGTGGAATCCCGGATGGGGCTGGGGGCCGGTGTCGCTGCCCTACAAGCGGTGAGCGGTGGCGGGATTTATATCGACAAAAGCCTGCAGGAACTCTTCCGCCGCGGCCATGAGGGGGGAGCCCCCCTCGAACCCTTGAGCCCAAGGGAACTGGAGGTGCTTGGCCTAGTCGCCCAGGGCAAGGGCAACATCCAAATTGGAGAAACCCTCTTTGTTTCTGTCGATACGGTGAAAACCCACCTCAGCAATGGGATGCGCAAGGTGCAAGCCAACGACCGCACCCATGCCGCCGTGCTGGGGCTGCGCTGGGGACTGATCGACTGGCCTTCCACCGAGGTCCCTCGCTAGTTTCAGACTTAACACCTGTGCAGCTCGTCCGGCGGCGCCCCACCTCCATGGCCCAACGCCACTGGCTGGATCCATTGGCCCGCCACCTGCTCGTGGCGACTGGCCTGATCCCTGCCGCGCCGCCCCAACCGCCACGCACGGATGATGGCGAGAGCGCGATTGAACGGGATCTGCTCTCCCTCAAGCTCCAACAGAACCCGGCCCTGCGGCTGAAATCAGCGCTGGAGGTGCAGCATGCGGCCGCCCTGGGCTGGCGCCTTGATGTGAACCGGGCCACCGCTGCCGACTGGCTCAGACTTCCGGCGATCACGCCGGACCAGGTGAATCTGCTCCTACGACTCCAGCGGGGCGGCGTTCAACTCAGTGGAGCGGAAGACCTGGCCCAAGCCCTCGACCTGACGGCCGACCAGGTGGCGGCCTGGCTGCCCCTGCTGGATTTTCGCTGGTACAGCGAACCCCCAAGCACCGGGACCCAGGGCGCCCGCCTTGATCTCAACCTGGCAACGGCCCAGGAGCTGGGCGGCCTGGGCCTCTCCAGCGAACGCTGCCAGAGG
>CAIYSK010000248.1 GCA_903928835.1 uncultured cyanobacterium | reverse complement strand
GCCAGCTTCCAGATCGGCGGCATCGAAGAGAAAGGTGCCGCGACGAAATTTCACGGCCACCTGGTCCAGGGCCTTCAGGGCAACCACCTCGCCCAGCTCCGATGGATCGACGAGGTCGGGGGGCCGCAGCATCGGCATCGGATCGGCTGATTTCAGGTAGCGGGGCCTGGCGATCAAGGCCACCGCATCTCCAATCGACCAAGGGCTATCTGGCATGGCCAATCGCTGCGTCACCCGAAGGGATAGGGCGAACCTAATGGCCGAAGCTCGAGCAGGGGCCAAACTGACTGCCAGCCAGGAGGGGAGTCGTTGAGGGCCATAGCCATCTGGAGCGGCGCCATTGCCGGCCTATTGCTGATTTTGGTGGGGGGGCTGATCCAGGCAGCCGTGCCATGGCCCAGCCCTACAGGCCTGGGCTTAAGCAATTTGCCGATCACCCTCCAGGTGCCAGCCCTGCTGCTAACAGCCCTGGTCTGCGGCCCCCGCAGCGCCATGTTGGCGGCGGTTGCCTACCTCAGCCTGGGGCTGTTCCAGCTGCCGGTATTCCACGGGGGCGGGGGGGCTGCCTATCTCTTCAATCCTGGCTTTGGCTATCTGGCCGGCTTTCTGCCGGCCGCATGGATCACGGGCAAACTGTCCAGGCAAGCGGGCATGGGCAGCTTGATTGGCCTAGCGGCCTCCAGCGCCGTGGGCCTTGGCGTGATGCAACTGTGCGGCGTAGCCAACCTGCTGCTTGGAGCTTTGGTGGGGCACTGGCGATCAAACCTGGGCGAATTGCTCGTGAGCTACACCCTGGCGCCCCTGATTCCCCAACTGCTGTTGGTTTGCGCGGTGGCCGTTGTGGCCCTTCCCCTGCGGCGTTTGGTGTTGGTGGAGACGTGAAGCGCTCCCGTTGGTTGATCTATGGACTGGCAGGCCTGGTGGTGGTGCTGGATCAACTCAGCAAGCACTGGGCCCTCACCCATCTCCCCCCCTACGGCTCAAGGGTATGGCTGCCAGGGCTGGTGGACTTGCAGCTCACCACCAATACCGGGGCAGCCTTCAGCCTGTTCAGCGGCTCCACCCAGGCCCTGGGTTTGGTCAGCCTGGCGGTGGCCATCGCTGTTGTGGCTTGGCTGGAACGCCAGGGCCCCCTATCGGTGGCCCGCCAACTTGGTCTGGCCTTGGTGTTGGGCGGTGCCATTGGCAATGGCCTGGACCGATGGCGCTCTGGTGCGGTGGTGGATTTCATCGCCTTGGTGCCGATCAACTTTCCGATCTTCAATGGGGCCGATGTGGCCATCAATCTGGCGGTGCTGTGTTTTGCGATCGATCTGGTGAGGAGCTATGGCAAGCGCAGCGCTTGAAGCCCTTGGCCGGCGCTGGCGGCGGCTGATCCAGCCCGCCCAGGTCCAGGTGTTGGTGCACCTGCCAGGCCAGCCGCCCAGGGTGGTGCCCCTCCATGGCGGTGCCTATCAAATCGGTCGCGATAGCGATTGTCAGATCAAGATCGACCACAGCGCCGTCAGTCGCCACCATGCCCTGCTTGAACAACGGGGCCATAACTGGCTCCTCAGTGACCAGGCCTCGACCAATGGCCTGTGGTGGCAGGGGCGACGCATCCGCCAGTTGCTGCTGAGCGACGGCGACAACGTTCGCTTTGGCCCCAGCCAGCAGGCCGGGCTGCCAGAACTGGATTTCCAAATCCGACCGATCCCCAAACTCCACAAGCTGGTGCGTTCAGCCAGCCTTGGCCTGGCCACCCTGGCCGCCAGTGGCTTGATGGTGCTTGGGATCTCGGTGACCCAATCCCCCATCCGGGGCAGCCTGGCCAGCGTGCGGGGGCCCCTGGTGCTCTACGACCAAGCGGGCAAACCCATCACCTCTGTGGATGCCCTGCGGCACCACGAACCCAATGGCTTGCGCCATTACCCGGCGGTCTTGATCGATGCCTTGCTGGCGAGCGAGGACAGTCGCTTCTGGTGGCATCCAGGGGTCGATCCAGTGGGCACCGCCCGGGCCCTGCTCACCAATCTGGTGGGGGGTCGCGTGCTGGAAGGGGGCAGCACCTTGACCCAACAGCTGGCGCGCACCCTCTATCCCGACCAGGTTGGCCAGGGGGAAACCCTGGAGCGCAAATGGCGGGAATTGCTGGTGGCCCTGCAAATCGAAGCCCGATTTAGCAAAAGGGATTTGCTGTTGAGCTATCTCAACCGGGTTTACCTCGGGGTGGGCTGGGGCTTTGAAGACGCCTCACGCCATTACTTCGGCCACCAGGCTGCAGAGCTCACCCTGCCGGAAGCCGCCCTCCTGGTGGGCCTGCTTCCATCGCCGAACGGCTACGACCCCTGCTTCGATCCAGCCGCCGCCCTGGAAGCCCGCAACAGCGTGCTGGCCAAGATGGCCGACACCGGTCGGATCAGCGACGACCAAGCCAGGCAAGCGAGGCGCAGTGCCATCCAGCTTGCCCCCAATGCCTGCAAGGCCTATCAACAACGCAAAGGGGCTCCCTTCTACACCGATCAAGTGCGCCGGGATCTTGAACAGTCCGTCGGGAGCAGTGTGGCCTCGGAGGGAAATTTCCTCATCGATACCTACCTGAACCCCACCCTGCAAACCCACATTGAACAGCTGCTGCGGCAACGGCTAGCAGCAAGTCGTGGCCTTGGTGTTCAAGAGGGAGCAGTGGTGGCATTGGATAGCCGTAACGGTGGCATCCTCGCCATTGCCGGTGGCCGCGATTACCGCCAAAGTCAGTTCAATCGGGCTTCGATGGCGCTCAGGCAACCGGGGAGCGCCTTCAAGCTGTTTCCCTATCTGGTCGCCATTGAGAAGGGTGCCAAACCGGGCGATTCGATCAGCTGTTCACCGCTGCTCTTGCGTGGTCAGTTCTATGGCTCCGACTGCCGGGGCCTGCTCAGCCTGAGCTCTGCCTTTGCTAGCAGCAGCAACACCGCAGCGTTGCGCGTGGGCCAGCGCGTCGGCTTGGAAGCCGTGGTGCAGAAGGCCCTTGATCTCGGCATCACTGGCCCCCTGGCACCGGTGCCAGGGCTGGTACTGGGCCAGAGCGAAGTGAACCTGGTGGAACTCACCAGTGCCTATGGGGCCATAGCCAACAACGGTGTTTGGCATGCCCCAACCACCATCCGCCGACTCACCGATGCGGAAGCCTGTACGGGAACCACGGGGGCCCAATGCAGGCCAGCTGCAACCAATCCAGCTGGAAGCAATCCAACCCTAAACAGTCAACCAACCAGCACCCCAGGCCGGCGCATCGCCACGGTGGCCCAAGCCCAGACCATGCAACAACTGCTCCGCGCCGTGGTGCAACGGGGCACCGGAAACCCCGCCTACCTGGGCGGCCAGGAGGGGGGCAAAACAGGCACCACCAACGGGGGTCGTGACCTGCTGTTCATCGGTTACGAACCAAGGCGCCACTGGGTGATTGGCATCTGGCTTGGCAATGACGACAACAGCCCCACCCATGCCTCCAGTGCCCTTGCCGCAGGGCTCTGGGGCGAGATCATCCGAGCAACCAATCCCTAACCCCTTGAACCTGCGCACCCGCCTTTGGTTGGTTGGCGGTCTGGCCCTCCTGGGTCTGATCGGCCTGGGGATGGTGCTGCAGCTGTTCAACCAACTGGTGTGGCAGCTCAGCACGGTGTTGCCCTACGGGTTGGTGGGGCCCGTGGTGTTTGTGTTGTTTGCGGGCGCGGCCCTGTTCCTGGTCCAATTGGCCTGGCCCTGGGTTCGCGCAGGCCTGGCCAACCGCTCCCCTAAGGGTCCAACAGCGGTTCCTGAAGCGCCCCAAAACCGACGGGAAGCCGCCCAGCAAAATTTGGCCGCCATCGACCAAACCCTCGAGCGGGTTCGAGACGCCGTCGAGCGGGAAGCCCTGCGCCAGGAAAGGGCCCGCATGCAGACAGAACTGGAGCGGGGCGATCTGGTGATTGTGCTGTTTGGCACCGGATCAGCCGGCAAAACCTCCCTGATCAGGGCGCTGTTAAAGCAATTGGTGGGGGAGGTGAACGCCGCGATGGGATCCACCTCCAAAACCGAGCGCTATCGACTGCGGCTCAAGGGCCTGCAGCGGGGCGTTTGGATGGTGGACACGCCGGGGATTTTGGAGGGCGGCGCCGGCGGGGACGATCGCGAGCAGCTCGCCCGGGAGCAAGCCAGCCGCGCCGACCTGCTGTTGCTGGTGGTGGATGGGGATTTACGGGCTGCAGAGATGGAGGTGTTTGAAGCGCTAGCGGCCTTGGGCAAGCGGTTGATGCTGGTCTTGAACAAGTGCGATTTACGGGGCGAACAGGAGGAGCAGCGGCTGCTCACCCTGCTCAGGGAACGGACCCGCGGCACGATTGCCCCCGAGGACGTGATCCCTGCCAGTGCCGCGCCCCAAACCATTCCCATGCCTGGCTCCCTTCCCCTACAACCCAAGCCGGAGGTGGAAGCCTTGCTCCGCCGGATTGCCTCGGTGTTGCATGCCGATGGGGAGGAATTGATCGCCGACAACCTGCTGTTGCAGTGCCTGCAACTGGGCGAGGCCAGTCGCTCCCTGCTGGCCAAGCAACGGCGCAGCGACGCCGAAACCATCGTGGATCGCTACATGTGGATCGGTGCGGGGGTCTTGGCGGTGACGCCGCTACCAGGCATCGATCTGCTGGGGGCAGCGGCCGTCAATGCCCAAATGGTGGTGGAGATCGCCCGGGTCTATGGCATCAGCCTCAGCCGTCAAAGTGCCCAGGACCTCGCCCTATCCGTGGGCCGCACCTTGGCGGGTCTGGGCCTCATCAAGGGGGGCGTCAGCCTGATCTCAGCGGCCCTAACCCTCAACCTGCCAGCCCTGCTGCTGAGCCGGGCCATTCAGGCCGTGAGTGCGGCCTGGCTCACGCGGGTCGCAGGGCTGAGTTTCATTACCTACTTCGAACGGGACCAGGACTGGGGGGATGGGGGTATCCAAAACGTGGTGCAGCAGCACTACGACCTCGGCCGCCGGGAAGGGGCCCTGCGTAACTTTCTGGCCGTGGCCTTCAACCGGGTGGTGCAGCCCCTCCGGGAGAAGGATCGACAACTTCCCCCCCGCCCCCCAAAGGCCTAGGGGCAGGGGTGTCCCCCGCATCAGCACTCAGACCCAGAGCCTCCGGCGGCGGTGGCAGCATGGGACCGCGGCTATCCAACACGGTGATCAACACCAGGTAGAGAACGCCGATCAACACCGAAATCACGCCGGTGGTGATTGCCACCCAGCGCCGGCGGCGGTCACTTGGGGTCTGACTCACGGCACCAGCCCCCATTCGGCCTGAACCACCTGGGCCAACCGGGCTAAATGGTGGGGTTGGGTATGGGGATTGCCCAAGACCGCCTTGAGGTGGTGCCTGCCTTGGTAGTGGGGCCTGGACAGCATCAGGTCGCTGGCGAGCAGCGCCTGGCGGGTGCGTTGGCTCCACTGGTCGGCGGCCAGGGCATCGCTCCCCAGGGGCGTGAACGCCACCAGGTGCATGGGGCCCGAGCGAACCTGCAGGCGATCATCTGCCGCCAATAGGGCTTGCAGCTGGCGGCGGCGGGCAATCGCCCCATCCAAAATGGTCTCGATCCCCTCCAGCCCAAGCTGACGCAAGCCCAGCCAAAGCTTGAGGATCTCAGCTGGCCTGGTGCCCTGGAGGCCCGTTTCTCCCCCATGGCCCCCGCCCCAACTGGGCTCCATGTAGGGCAAGCCCGTTTGGAACGTTTCCGAAAGCGCCTGGGGTTGGGCCAGCAGTAGGAGCGATGAGGTTTTGGTGATGCCCAGGAGCTTCTGGGGATTCAGGGTGATCGAATCGGCGGCCGCAAGGCCCTCCACCCGGTGGCGATGGCCCTCGGCAAGGGCAAACACCGCTCCAATAGCCCCATCCACGTGGAGCCACACCCCAAAGCGTTGACAAAGCTCCGCCATGGCCCCAAGGGGGTCAACGGCTCCCCGCACGGTGGTGCCCGCCGTGGCCACCACGGCAATCACGGGGCGCCCCGCAGCCTGCAACGCCTCCAGCCGATCCTGCAGATGATCAACCTGCAGGCAGCCGGAATCGTCGACCGCGATCACCTGCAGCGCTTCCGGCGGCAGGCCCATCACCGCGAGCGATTTGGCCAAGGAGACATGGGCGTCTGCGCTGGTGATGACCACCGCCTCAGGGCAGCTCTGCAGGCCCCTCGAGCGGCGGGCCGTCACCAGGGCCATCAAATTCGACAGGGTTCCCCCGCTCGCAGCAACGCCCCCACTCCCCGACGGCAGGCCCAGCCGTTTGGCGAGCCAGGCCAGCATGCTCCTTTCCAGGCGGGTCAAGCTGGGGGAGAGCTCCTCAGCGAGCAAATTGTTGTTCAGACCGGCACAGATCAAATCCCCCACCACAGAAGCCCCCAGAGGAGGGGGATCGAGGTGGGCCATGGCCCCTGGATGGTTGGGGTTGTAGGCCCCGTCCATCACCAGCTGGAGATCGGCCAAGAGGGCGCCATGGCCGAGGCCCAAAAGCTGGGGCTCCACCTCCGGCAACACGCTCAAGCCCGGTAGGGGCGAGCGCTCAGATGCCGTGCCCAACCAACGGCAGAGCTGGGCACTGGCCTGCTCAAGGAACTGCTGCAGCCCTGGATCCAGGTGATCCGGCTGGGCGAAGGGAAGGGGCTGGCGGGCTTGGGGCTCAGGTGGCGCGCTTGCCAACAGGGAACGCTCAGATCCAACCATTCTGGCCTTTGGGGGTTGGGCTACAAGGGATGGATGACCAAGCCCAATCCCTTGAGCCCCGAGACGCTCGAATTCTGGATGGCACGCCTGCTGCGCCACGGCGAGCGGGTGGGCCAACAGGGGGAAATTCCCGTGGCCGCAGCGGTATTGAGTGGATCGGGCCACTGCATCGGCTGGGGCAGCAACAGCCGACATCTCGGCAATGACCCCCTGGGCCATGCGGAACTCACCGCCCTAGGCCAAGCCGCCCGGCTGAGGAGCGATTGGCGCTTTAACGACTGCACCTTGCTGGTCACCTTGGAACCCTGCCCGATGTGCGCCGGGGCCCTGGTGCAAGCCCGGATGGGACGGGTGGTTTTCGCCGCCGGCGACAGCAAGCGGGGAGCCCTCGGGGGCTGCCTCGATCTGGCCAAAAGCCCCAGTGCCCACCACGCCATGGAGGTGGTGGGCGGGATCTGCCAAGAGTTGGCGGAAGAACAATTAGGAGCCTGGTTTAAGCAGCGACGGCAACTGGGGCGGAGCCTTTAAAAGCCGGCAGTTCGGTTTCGAACAGGTTCAAGAGCCTTTCCACATTCTGGGGCTGGCTGTTGTATCCCATCAGGCCGATCCGCCAAACCTTGCCAGCTAAAGCACCGAGGCCGCCGCCCACCTCAATGCCGTGCTTGTTGAGCAGGTGGAGGGTAAAGGCCTTGCCATCAACCCCTTCTGGGATCCGCACGGTGGTGAGGGTGGGAAGCCTCAAGTGCTCCGGGGCGTGGAGCTCCAGGCCAAGGTGCTCAAGGCCAGCCCACAACAGCTCCGCATTGCTGCGATGGCGGCTCCAGGAGTTCTCCAGGCCCTCTTCAGCGAGGAGGCGCAGGGCCTCACGCATGCCGAAATTCATGTTGACCGGAGCCGTGTGGTGATACACCCGGTCGCTGCCCCAGTACTGGTT
>CAIYSK010000247.1 GCA_903928835.1 uncultured cyanobacterium | reverse complement strand
TGCCAGGGTTTTGCGCGCAGTTCTGAAGACTGGCCGCCCCTGCCATTGAAAGATCCACCAGAGCTGGCTTGGTGGCAGCGAGCGCTACAAAGCACTTGTTCTCAGAGGAGAAGCGGCTGATGGGAGGAAGCTTTCAAAGGCAGGGCAAGAGCTCTGTTGGCATGACTTTGTCCAGCTGGTTCGTGCTCTCGCTCACCTCGGGGAGCCTGTCGCCCTCCCCGATGGTGTTCATGCCCAGGCGATCAGTGGACTGATCCACTTGGGGCTTATTCACCGCTTTGGTCGCCAGAGCCGCGCCCAGCTGATCGTGCTGCACCAGGCCCCATACGGCTCAGTGCCAGCTGAGCGTCAATAGACAAAAAGCAAGAGCATCAACCCCCTTGATGCTCCAGACCTCTCTTTGCCAACCACTCCTGCTGGGCAGTGTCCAATAGGCACTAAGCCTGAACCATCGAAATCCACCACAATCAGAGATTGATCAGCTCGATGAAGGGAAGAGAAGAACACGGCTCGGCTGGCGGTTTTTTTCTGCAAACTCTCAAGAATCGCTAAGAAGTCCTACGGTTTGAGGCGATCAACTGAAAACCAATACAATCACAACAGTTCAGGCCCACGCAGAGCATGATCTACGGTTGGATGTCGGAAAGAGATTTTCCTGTAGGAGTGGTTCACAGAAACCACCAAAAACAAGTTGGGCAGCAGGAAGCAGATCTCAAACAAAGAGGAGACAAGCAATGAGAAAACTCGCATTATTGTTCTCCCTATGTCTAGCTTCTTTGTTGGCACCGCTTGCGGCGACAGCGCATGAAGAAAAGAAGGCAAATCCTGAGCCAAAAGTGCCACTTTCTTTTGGGTACGAATCCGCCTTAGCGGCGCATGCCAACAAGCCGATCATCCGGCCGAGGGGCACAGCGCCAGCCCTATTGGGGCCTGGTGATGTGTTATCGCTTTTGCTAACCGGGAAAGAGTCCGGCAATGCTCTTATGCAATTGGAAGCAACCGTCGCGGTGGGCGGTGGACCTCCCGCTCATGTGCACATCAGAGAGGATGAAACCTTTTACGTCGTGAGCGGCAATTTGGAGATTCTTGTCGGAGAAAAAATCTACAACGCTAAGGCGGGAGATTTCGTATATATCCCAAAAGGCACAATTCACAGATTCAAGAATGTCGGGGGAGCTCCATCCGTGCAGCTGGTAACTATTACCCCGACTGGAGCGACTGGATTGGAGGGGTTTTTCCAGGAGGTTTATCCTCCGGCACAAGACCCTAAAGCCGCCCCTCCTCCTTTAACGGAAGAAATGATCCGGAAGATTAGTAAGGCAGCGCCAAAATATGGGCTTATATTAATTCCGCCTTCTGATAACGGCAAGCGATAGTTGGGCGACTAAATTTTATGCACCCATGCATCTGGTCTGGCTCCAACTTTCTTTGGCGAAGCCGGCAGCTCACGCCAGGGTCTGCAAGCCAGCATCCCTGCAAAGGTGCCCAGGACATCGCGGAAGAACCCGGGGGCATTGCCGCCTCCGCCTGGCGGAGGTAGGGGGGTCAGGCTCCCGCTCGCTACGGGGCAAGCAGTGTTCCTCCCTGGTCAGTGCAGCATTCGGTGCAAAGCGGCCTGCCCCGGTTGGGCAGGCGAGCAGGTGCCAGTAGCCCGACCAATACCCGGCAGGTGATCGAGAAGAAAAGCCGATCCTGTCCGCTGGGTTGGACTAGCTCTGGGAGCTACTGCGCCAAATCCAACGAGACGGGCTCTACTACTGCGTCCCTTCTTTCCCTGGCTGTATCAATCGGGCGTGCATGGAACCGTTGCGGCTGATCCCCAGCTCGGCGTAGCCGGTGGTCGGATCGAGCTCCCGGCGGAACCGCCACTCCGGCAGCAGGCCGATCACCAGCTCAGCGGTGGTAAGCACCAGCGAGCCGGGGCAGAGGTGGCCACCGAGCACGGCGCCGTTGCTGTTGGCAACGGCGATGTGCAGGTGGGCACCATCGGGAGAGAGGGTGCCGCAGAGGCTGAGGATTTCCAGGTCGCGGCAGATCACGGTGGCTCCTTTCGCACCCGCTAAACGCAGCTGCGCCACCGACAGGCTGCCAACGGCGCTGATCAGACAGCCGGCCTTCTCCTCCTGCTCACCCATCCAGACTTCCAAGGCCCGGCGCAGGTCAGTGCCCGGCTGGAGCCGCAACGGGACCACCTTCATAGGGTTGATCCCTCCATCAGGTCCTGGACCATCACCAGGGCATCGACATAGCCCAACTGCCTGTGGCGGAATGCCCCAGCCAGGGTGCCAACCACCTGAAAACCATTGCGCTGCCAGCAAACGATACCGGCGGTGTTGGTGCCCACCACCAGGTTGAACTGCATCGAGCGGAATCCCAGCCGCTTCGCCGCCTGTAGGGAGTGCTGGCAGAGGCGGCTGCCGATCCCCTGGCGGCGGCAGTGCTCGGCCACCACATATCCCGCATTCGCGACATGGGCTCCGAGGGCGAGGGAGTTGGGCCTCAGGTAATACGTGCCCACCAGTGCTCCGGCGACATCCACCGCGACCATCACCGCCTGGCTCTGCTCAACCCACGCCATCATGGCCTCGGCCTCACTGATCACCGGGTCGTGGGGGAAGGTTTCGCCGGCGCGGAATACCGGCTCCAGCAACGCCCAAACCGCGGGCCAGTCGGCCGGCCCAAAGGGGCGAATCAGCAGCCGGGGTCGGGGGGAGGCCAGGAGAGCGCAGAAGGGGCTGAGTGATTGTCACCCCGACAGCTACCAGCTCCCCCCCCTACCGACTGATCTGCAGTAACCGGCGATCCTGTCTGCAGTTATTCCCGCCTTATCTGACCCAAATGCATACAAACCCCGTCAGCGGGCTCCCCAATGGCGCTCGTGGATGATTGCCCATGCCTGGCAAATGGCCAATGAAGAGTGAGCTCGCCGATTGCGTCCTTGAGGGGCTGCTCCAGCTCCATGAGGAGCTGTCGGTGGATCCAGAGGCGCCTTGGTATGTGGGCACGCCGGATCAGACCGAGGTGCTCCATAACGAGCTGTGGAGCCTCGCAGCTGAGCTGCGCCCTAGCTCCAGTGGTGTATTGGTGGATGCCTGGTACAAGGGCGGTCGCTCAAGCCTGCTTCCGGTGGCCTGCACCGGTGAACTGGTCAGCAGCAGACATGCCCTGGCCTGAGCCCTCAGGGCTTGGTGGCCCGAGGCTTTTGAGCAGCGGCTGGCTTACTCGCCGGTTTTGCCGCCGGTGTAACCGCCGGTTTAGCCGTTGTTTTGGCCGTTGGAGTCACAGCTGGTGGGGCGGCGGCCTGGGGGACTAAGGCGGAGGTGGCGTAAGCCAAAGAGTGCCGCTGGTGACGATTGGCATAACCTTTTCATTACAAAGCAGCTCTCTGCCGCCCTTACGATTGGGTTAATTCTTGCTGAATTAATGGAAGCAACGGTGCGAGAAATGCCCCACACGGTCGACAGGGAAGTGCTGGAAGTCAGCAACAATAAGATTAATAGCCTTTATGAAGAACCACTTGCCAGCGCGCAACGCAAGCGCTGGCTGAATTCAATCGACTTCAATCCAGTGGGTCCTTTCTGCGCAATAGCGTGTGGGTAAGTCCGAACCGCCTTACAACCCCAGCGTCAGCGGGTTGGCGGTGGCTGAGGTGTCTGCCATGGCTGATCAGCCCCTCGTGCATCTGGCAGATCAGCCCTACTTGGCTGTCGCCTTTGGTTTGTGGAACAACCCGTCGAGGTAATGGCGCACCACCGGACGGTCCTGACAGCCCTGCTGAAACAGAAAACCAGCCAAGGCTGATTGCATCAGTCGGTATTGGTCCCATTGCGGATGCTGCTCAATAAATTCCACCATCGATTCGAATAAATCAGC
>CAIYSK010000246.1 GCA_903928835.1 uncultured cyanobacterium | reverse complement strand
GGGCGGCCTTGATCTGGAGGACGTCCTGGCAGGTTTCGACAATGAACAAATCGACATCGCCGGCGATCAGTCCTTCGGCCTGTTCGGCGAAGGAGGCCTTCATCCCATCGAAATCGATGTGGCCCAGGGTGGGGAGCTTTGTGGTGGGGCCCATGGACCCCGCCACAAAGCGGGGTTTCTCAGCCGTGCTGAATTCCGCTGCGACCTCCCGCGCCAGTTCCGCAGCCCGCTTGTTGATCGCGAAGGCCTCGGTCTCCAGGTCGTATTCGGCCAGCACGATGGAGGCCGCCCCAAAGGTGTCGGTCTCGATCACATCGCAGCCTGCCTCTAGGAACTGACGGTGAACCGCCTGCACCGCATCCGGGCGGGTAAACACCAGGTTTTCATTGCAACCCTCCAGGGCCGCCCCGCCGAAGTCTTCGGCGCTGAGGTCCATCTCCTGGAGCGATGTTCCCGTCGCTCCGTCGAAAACCAGGATTGGTCTTTCGGGGCTGTGGAGACGCTCAAGAAAACCGGTGCGCGTCACGATTTCTGGCTTAGTCGACTTGGACATCACCATCAATTCTGAAGGCTCACACGGGTGACCCAGTGGTCATAGGCAGGATCCCGGCCCTCGGTGATTGCCGTCAGGCGCTCGCGGATCGCATCCATCACTGGTCGCTTGGTAGCTAAGTCGGTCGTTTCGATCCGTCGCACGGGGGTCACCTTCGCTGCTGTGCCACTGAGGAACACTTCATCGGCAATGAACAGCTCGGTTTTATCGACCGGGCGCTCCAGGGTTGGGATCCCCATGGCCTTGGCGAGTTCAAGAACGCTGGCGCGGGTGATGCCTTCGAGGATGTCCTGATCGACCCCTGGCGTGATCAACACACCATCGCGAACCATAAAAAGATTCATGCCGCTGGCTTCACTAACTTTGCCGCGGCTATTGAGGAGTAGGGCTTCGTCGAAGCCACTTTTCACCGCTTCTGTTTTAGCTAGGGAGCTGGTGATGTAGGCGCCACTAATTTTGCCCCGCAGGGGTAGGGAACGGTCCTCTTGGCGGCACCAGGAACTAATCCGGCAGCTCACTCCCTCCGGTGAGAGGTAATCCCCGAGTTCGAGGCCATAGATCAGGAAGTCGGTCTCGATGTTGTGAAGCCTGGGCGCAATCCCGAGATCACTGGTATAGACAAAGGGCCGCAGGTAGACCGGACAATTAGGTTTGTTTGCCCTAAGGAAGGTGGTGATCGCATTGAGAATGGTCTCCTCGCTCAACTCTGTGAGTAGGAGTTTGGCGCTCTGACTGAGGCGGCGGGCGTGGCGATCAGCCCGAAACAACAGGATTTCCCGCGGATCTGCGGGATTGGGCAGGGCCCGCATGCCACCAAAGGCGCCAGTGCCGTAGTGGAGGGCATGGGTGGCTACCGAGAGGGTGGCTTCAGCAAAGGGCACACACCTGCCACCAAACCAGGCGTAGGGAAGGAATTGGTGCATGGTGGCGTTTCCGATGCCCCGATCTTCTCACTGCAGCAAGCAGGATGGGGTGATGCATCGATTGGCCGCGGTTCCAGGGGCATCAGGTGACGCCAAGGGGGGGGCGTACGTGGAGCAGCCTGCTGCCCCCGTTTTGCTGCTCAGCAGTGCTGACACCGATCTAGTTGCGATCGATCGGTTGTTGGACTCCCATCCAGGGCTCCTAGGCCCGTCCCTGCGGGGTCTGAATTTGGCGGCCTTGGGCACCCCTGCGGTGATTGACCACTACATCGCCTCCACGGTGGCCTCGGCGCGCATGGTGGTGGTCCGTTTGCTCGGCGGCCGGGGCCATTGGAGCTACGGGCTCGAGCAACTGCAGCATTGGGTCTCTGGGGATCCAGGACGCCAGCTGTTGGTGCTTGCCGGTACGGCCAGTGAGGACCTCGCCCTCGCCGAACTCGGCACCTTGCCTGTTCCCCTGACCTTGGCGCTGGCGGAGTGCTTCAGGCAAGGCGGGCCCGACAACCTGGCTCGCGCCTTGGGCTGCTTTCGAGTCCTGCTGGAGGGGGAAACCCCTGAGCCGCCTGGGGTGATCCCCTTGGGGGATCCCTTGCCCCACGATTGGCGGGACGAGGGCGGTCCGCGGGTCGGGGTGATCGCCTATCGGGCCCTGCTCCAGGCCGGTGACACCGACTTGATGGAAGCCATCCTCGCGGCCCTTCGCGATCGCGGCCTTTGCCCCAGGGCCCTTTGGGTCAGTGGGCTCCGCGACCAGGCCGTGCAACGGGGGGTGGCCGATCTGCTCGAGCGTGAGAGCGCCCAGGCCGTGCTGTGCACCACCTCCTTTGCTTCCGTTCAATTTGAAGAAGCCGGCTTAGGAGCTCCCCTTTGGGACCAACTAGACGTTCCCGTTTTCCAGTTGCTCTGCAACAGCCAGACCAGGGAGAAATGGCGCTCCAGCAGCATCGGATTGGGTCCGACGGACCTTGGCCTGCAGGTGGCCCTGCCCGAACTCGATGGTCGGATAACGACCCGGATCGGTGCTTTCAAAGAAACCCGCTTGTCCAGTGATCGTCTGGCATCGGCCCTGGCCCGCTATGAACCGGATGTTGAGCGGATTGGCTGGGTGTGCCAGCTTGTGGCCCACTGGATTGACCTGCGCCAAACCCCTGCTCAGGAGCGGAGGGTGGCCCTGGTGTTGGCCAATTACCCCACCCGCAACAGCCGATTGGCCAATGGGGTAGGCCTCGATACCCCAGCCTCTACGGCCCTAATGCTGGGCTGGATGCAGGCAGCGGGCTACGGCCTTGGGTCAGGGCCCTTGCCGCTCGATGGTGACGCCCTGATCGGGGCCCTGATGGCTGGCCTGACCAACGATTCAGAAAGCGGCCACCACCCTCCCCTCGACCACCTGGCCCTGGCCACCTACCTGGATTGGTACGCCAGCTTGCCGATCGAAGGTCGCGAAGCCCTGGAAAGGGTTTGGGGTGAGCCCAGCGCTGATAGCGGTTTGGTGGCGATGGCTAACGGCAGCCCCGGGTTCCCGATCCGGGGGTTGGGTTTTGGCCATGTCACGGTCTTGATCCAACCGGAGCGGGGCTACGACAGGGACCCCACCCTCAGCTATCACAGCCCCGACCTGCCGCCCACCCACGCGTATCTGGCCCAATACCTGTGGTTGCGCCAACAATTTGGGGCCCAGGTGGTGGTGCATGTGGGCAAGCACGGCAACCTCGAATGGCTGCCAGGTAAGGCCCTTGGCCTCTCGAGCCACTGCTTTCCCGAATGGGCCCTTGGCCCCCTGCCCCACCTTTATCCGTTCATCGTTAACGATCCCGGCGAGGGCTCCCAGGCCAAACGGCGGGCCCAGGCCGTAATCATCGACCACCTCACTCCTCCCTTGGGTCGCGCTGGGCTCCACGGCGATCTCCAGCAGCTCGAGGTCCTGCTTGATGAGTATTGGGAGGCCAGCCAATTCGGCAGTGAACGGGCCCTGCCCCTCAGGCTGGAACTGGAGAGCAAACTCAGCACCCTCCACCTACCGGACCTGGAGGGCACCAGCCTGGATCAGCGCCTGGATGCCGCCGATGGTTACCTCTGCGAACTCAAGGAAGCCCAAATACGGCTTGGACTCCACACCTTTGGCACCCTGCCTGAAGCAGCAAAGGCTTCTGAGTTGCTGCTTTGCCTGGCGAGGGCGCCCCAAGCCGGATTGCCAGGGATCACCCAAGCCTTGGCCCAGGCCTTGGATTTGGAGTTTGACCCCTGGTGTGATCCCGACGACCTCGAACTGTCCAGCGCCGATTGCCAGACGTTGGGCAGCCGATTTAGCAAGGCGGCTCTCCGCTACGTGGGAGACGGGGTGGCCTTGATCGAAGGGCTAGCACTCGAGCTTTGCTCTGGGGTTCTCGCCAACCCGGAAACGGCCCAGCTCCTGCTCCAACCCCTTGGCAGTGCGCCGACACCCCCTGCTTTAGCGGCGGTGCTCGTGCACTTGCAAACCAACCTGGTGCCCAGGTTTTTGGCCTGCGGCACCGCGGAGCGGGAAGCTTTTCTGGCGGGTCTCAATGGCCAACGTCTTGCTGCTGGACCCTCCGGTGCCCCCACCAGGGGCCGTCCGGATTTATTGCCCACGGGCCGCAATTTCTACAGCGTGGATCTGCGGGGATTACCCACCGAAGCGGCCTGGGATCTCGGCCGGCGCAGCGCTGAGCTCCTGCTGGAGAGCCACCTACAGCAGGAGGGTGAACACCTGCAAACCCTGGCCCTCTCGGTCTGGGGCACAGCCACCATGCGCAATGGCGGAGAGGACATCGCCCAGGCCCTGGCCCTGTTGGGGGTTCGTCCCGTTTGGGATGGGCCCACCCGTCGCATGGTGGACCTGGAGGTGATCCCGCTGAGCCTGCTCGGTCGGCCCCGGGTGGATGTGACCCTACGGATCTCTGGATTATTTCGGGATGCCTTCCCCCAACTGGTGGGTTGGATGAACCAGGCCACCGATTTGGTGGCTGGCCTGGATGAACCCTCCGAAGCCAATCCCCTGGCCGCCGCCGCCCGGGTGGACGGCCACAACGCCCGCGTATACGGATCGGCACCGGGGGCCTACGGCGCTGGCCTCCAGGGTTTGATCGACAGCGGCCAGTGGGAGAGCCGCAGCGACTTGGCCGAAGCCTTTTTGAATTGGAGCAGTTGGCGTTACAGCAACCAGGGGGCCAGCCAGGGTGCTTCTAGCCAGGTCGGGGGGATTGAGGCTGGGGCCGATCGCCAGGGGCTTGAAACCCGGTTGCGCCAGGTGCAGGTGGTGCTGCACAACCAGGACAACCGGGAACATGACCTGCTCGATTCAGACGACTACTACCAGTTCCAGGGGGGCCTCAGTGCGGCAGCAGAAAGCCTGCAGGGGCAAGCCCCTGCCCTCTGGTTTGGCGACCACTCCCGCCATGGCCGGCCCAAGGTGCACCGGCTTGAGCGGGAATTCGACAAGGTTTTACGCAGCCGGGTTCTCAATCCCCGCTGGATCGGGGCCATGCAAGAGCACGGCTACAAGGGGGGCTTCGAGATGGCCGCCAGCCTGGACTACCTCTTCGCCTACGACGCCAGCACAGGCCGCGTCCCGGATTGGGGCTATGGGGCCATCTGTGACCAATGGTTGGGCGATCCCCAGGTGCGCGGATTCCTCGAGCGCGCCAATCCCTGGGCGCTCAGGGATATGGGTGAACGGCTCCTGGAGGCCCACAACCGGGGGCTCTGGAGCGGGGCACAAAAAAACCAGCTAGCGGACCTGCGCCAACTGGTTTTGGACTCAGAAAGCCTGATTGAAAAGCGCTGAGATCAAGGTCTCAGCTCAGTTGATTTGGCGTTCAACCGTTCAGCTCCTTCGCCATCTGCTTGAAAGGGTCAATGGCGCCAGGCTTGGCGGTGGAGGTCTGGGTGATTTGGGGTTGGCTGGCCTTCTCGGCGGCAACGGCCTCCTGTTCCAGCTTGATCACGGCAGGCCCGCCGGTCACATTGACGCCCACAGCCGCACCCCTTTTGCGCTGATCTAATTCAGCAGCCGACATGGGCTGGGCGAAGGTCTTCTTGACCGGTTTCGGCACGCCCCCCGTGAGGTCGATCGACGTCTCAACGACTTCGGTGCCCGGCATGCCCTCGGACAGTTTTTCGATGGAAGCTTCCATGGACGCCACTTCGGCAATCATTTCCTTGTTGCCCGGGTTGTCGGCGCTGCCAGGAAAGGTGCGGCGGATCGTATTGGAGCGCCGCATGAAATCCACGTTGCCCATGCTGCTGGAGGAATCAGCATCCAGGAAGAAGGTTTCAGCTTCCTGCTTGGGTTTTTTGGAGTTCGGGGCAGGGGCTGCAGCACCGGCGCTGGAGCCACCCTTCAAGAAGCGATCTAACAGACCCATCGACAGGCAAGGGAAAGCGTGACTAAACCCTAGCGGCCATCCAGGGCCAGACCGTGGGTATCGGTGCCACAACTCATCAAAAGGCCACGATTGTTGAGGTCCTTTGCAATGGCCTCACAGATGGGGGACGTGGGCTGCCACCTGCTCTGCATTTGGTAGTCGTACCAAGCTTCGGCCCCATCAAAACCCAATTGATCGGCGGCCTCAATCAAGACCTGAAAGGGCAATCGGTAGCGGGCGGGGTGGGCCAACAGGGCCAGGCCCCCAGCCGCCCAGATCGCTTCCAACACCGCTTCCGCCCGTAATCCCCTACCCACCAAGGCCGCTCCCTGGAGGTAGGGATCAAGGCTGGGGTGGCCGTAGGTGAACCCAAGGGCCAGAACATGGACCAAGCAGCCCTTCAGAAGGCAGCTGATCTCCACCCCAGACCAGAGGTTTGGAGTTGGCTCACCTGCCCGATGCCGACCCTCAAAGACGGTCTGCGCCGCCGCATACGCCTGGTTGGAGTGGTGATCGGTGATGGCAATTTGCTCCAACCCCATGGCGAGGGCCTGGTGGGCCAGCTCTTCGGGCCGCAGGCTTCCATCACTACAAATGGTGTGGCAATGGAAGTTGAAACGCCCAGGACAGCTCCCAGGTCCCACCTCCCTGAGGATGGCGGCGAGGGGATGGTGCAGGTGGCGCTCGGTCCGGGATTGGCCGTGGTCGGTGAGCAACGGGATAGGACCCACTGACTTAGGTCCCACCAGCTAGCCGTTCAGCCCGCAAGCGGCGCCAACGGGCATAAAACTGAATTGAGCCCGCCATGAACACAACCAAGGCGGCAATGAACCAGGTGGCAGCGCTGGTCGGGAACTGGTTTTTGAACACTGCCAGCATCACCACAATCACCAACAACAGGGTGGGCAATTCGTTGAGGGCCCGCAGTTGCTTTGGACTCCATTGGCAGCTGCCCTTTTGGAGTTGGCCCATTAACCGGTAACAAAACCAGTGGTAAACCAGTAGCGCTGCCACAAACCCCAACTTCACCTGAAGCCAGCCCTGGTGGATCCAGGCCGGCTGAACGCTCAGCAATCCAGCTGCCATCGCAAGGGCAACCACCATCCCGGGGGTTGTGATGATGTTGGCGAGGCGCCGTTCCATCAGCCCGTACTGGGCCTGGAAAGGCCCCTTAAGCGGCCCATCAAGCTCCTCTGCTTCGCGGTGATAGATGAACAGTCGAACCAGGTAAAAAAGGCCCGCGAACCAAACCACCACTCCCACAATGTGGAGGGTTTTAAACCAGAGATAAGCCTCAGGTGGCCAGGTCCAGGACAAGGGGCCCACAGCGAATAGGCTCAAGGTAAGGCCAGAGCGCCCCCTTCAGGACCCCACCGCGATGCGGCAGGCCCGCTTCGCCAGGGCTGCGGCATAGCCGCGATCAACCAGACCGATTTGGGGGCTGAGAACGCCATCGCGGCAATCAACGAGCAGGCGCTCGTGCTGCCCCCGCTGGTCGGACACCCTCAATTTCAACTGCCAAGGCAGCCGCTCGCTGCGCTGGATCTCGTCTGCGCACACCAAACCAACGCAGAGCCCCGGTGAGGCACCGCTCGGTTGAACGGCCCCAACGAGTAGCCCAACCGTCAGCAGTAGGGCCCACAGCGTCTTCAAACGGCCACCTTTTGGTCTTGGGGTTGATCTTGATCTTGAACCTCCACCTCGTCTGGGTTAAGAGGATCGTCACTGGGGTGGAAGTAGGTCCAAACCTGTTGGGCCAGGGCAGGACCCATGCCGGGTGCACCAGCAATGGCCTCAGGCGATGCCATTTGGATGGCATCGATGGAGCGGAAGTGGGCCAGGAGGTCTTTGACCCGTTTGGGGCCCAGGCCCTGGATATCGGAGAGGCGTGAGCGCTTCATCCGCTCGCCCCGTTGTTGGCGATGGAAACTGACGGCGAAGCGGTGGGCCTAATCACGCAGCCGCCGGAGCAGTTGCACGCCGAGTTGCTCCGCCTCGCTTTCGAGGGGCTCCTTCATCCCCGGTAGGAACACCTCCTCCCGTTGCTTGGCGAGGGAACACACCACCAGATCCTCGTGCAGATTCAGCTCCCGAAGGGCTTCCATCACGGCGGAGAGTTGGCCCTTGCCTCCATCGATCATCACCACATCTGGCCAGTCGTTGAGGCCACCGATGTGCAAAGCGGTGTTGGCTGATTGGCGCAGGGCCTGAAGGTCCCCACCCTCTGCCTTGACCTGGGACCAGCGGCGGAAGCGGCGGCGCATGATTTCAGCCATGGCCATGAAGTCATCGGAATGGCCCGATCGGATCGTGCTGCTCTGAATCTTGTATTTGCGGTAGTGCTGCTTTGCGGGCAATCCATCAATAAAGACCACCTGGGATGCCACGGCATCACTGCCCTGGATGTGGCTGATGTCGAAGCCCTCGATGCGGCGTGGGGGATGGGGGAGATCCAGCAATTGGGCCAGGTCTTCGGTGGCTAGCAACTGCTGTTCGGCCCCCCGTTGGGCGCGTTGCAATTCATAGGTGGCGTTGCGTTCCACCAGTTCGATCAGATCTGCTTTTTGGGCTCGCTGGGGCACGGCGATCTTGACCTTGCGGCCGCGGCGTTCCCCCAGCCAATCCTGGATCAAGCCCTGTTGGGGCAGGGCATGTTGGACGAGCAGCTCGGGGGGAATTTCCACCGCATCCACCTGGCTGTAGTGCTCCTCAATCACCCGCTGCAGAATGAAGCCGTGGTTCCTGGTCTTTCCATCAATCACCATGGCATCGGCGGTATAGCCGAGGCGGCCGACCAGTTTTCCGGCGCGCATTTGAAACAGCTGCACCGCTGCCACCCGCTCATCCGCAACGAGGGCAATGACGTCACGGCTGACGGAGCTATCACCAAGGCTCATTTTTTGACCCGCTGTGAGGGTGTCGAGCCCTTGCAATTGATCCCGAACCCGGGCCGCCGATTCGAAATCCAGTCGCTCTGCATAGGTCTGCATCTGCTCATCCAGCAGATCCAGTAGTTCGTCATTGCGTCCTTGGAACACCATCGCCACCTTGCGCAGGGTTTGGTGGTAATCGCCCGAACTGATTTTTTGCTGACACACCCCTGGGCAGCGGCTGATGTCGAAGTTCAGGCAGGTGCGATCCCTGTAGAGCGGCTGGGGCCTTTGCCTGAGGGGGAACACCCGTTTCACCAGGGCCAGGGTGCGTCGCAGGAGGCCCACATCCACGTAGGGACCGTAAAAACGGTCGAAGGGGCTACGAAAGCGGCGCTGGCGGGTAATAAAAATTCGCGGATAGGCCTCGCTCCAAGTAATGCAGAGATAGGGATATTTTTTGTCGTCTTTAAGTAGGACGTTGAAGTGGGGCTGGTTCTGCTTAATCAGATTCGATTCCAGGGCGAGGGCTTCTGCCTCGCTATCGGTCACGATAAATTCAATCTCGCAGATCTGGCGCACCATCAGGGAGATGCGTGGGCTGTGATTTTGAGAATTCTGGAAGTAACTGCGAACTCGATTTCTTAGGGCTTTCGCTTTTCCGATATAGAGGATGCGATCATTTTGATCGCGCATCAAATAACAACCCGGCTCAGGGGGCACATCCTTGAGCCGAAGTTTGAGGCGTTCGGGTTGTTGGACCAGGGGCAGGGAACCCGGCATCAACCGCCGTATTGCCAGCCGGTGCCGCTGAGTTCCAGGGCTTCGCCGTCACGGTGGAGGGTGGCGGTCTTCACCTCCCCCACAAAGACGGTGTGGTCGCCGTGGTCCACCTGGCCCACAACCTCACATTCCACGCCGCCCAGGCCGTTGTCGAGGATCGGCAAGCCCAAAGGTCCCAATTGGAACGGTGCCGCATCAAAGCGGCCGCCCATGCCCTTTTGCGGCTTAAAGAACACGGCGGCCAGGTCCTTCTGATCAGCTGCCAACACGTTCAGGCTGAATTTGCCTGTCCGCTGAATCATGCCGTTGCTGGTGGAATCGGCACGAACGGCCATCACCACCAGCGGCGGCTCAAAGGATCCCTGGGTCACCCAGCTAGCGGTGAAGCCATTGACGTCCTCTCCTTCAGTCACCCCACAGATGAAGAGGCCATGGGGGATCTTGCGGAGCAGGGTCTTCTTGGCGTCTGTATTCAGACCGGAAGGTGAAGCCATGGCCCTGTTGAATTTCCACCCACTCTAGAAAGGGCCCGCAGACCCATAGGGTGGCAAAAACAAGGTCGAACGATGCGTGCTCTTTACCCGGGAAGCTTTGACCCCCTGACCTTGGGTCACCTCGATCTGATTGAGCGCAGCGCCCGGCTCTTCGATGGGGTGATCGTGGCCGTTTTGCAGAACCCGAGCAAAAGTCCAGCTTTTTCACTCGACCAACGGCTCCAGCAAATCCGACAGGCCACCTCCCACTTGAGCGGCTCCCATTTGGCAACCATCGAGGTGGGCAGTTTCGACGGACTCAGCGTGGACTACGCCAGGCAGTGCGGGGCAGAGGTGATTTTGAGAGGCCTGAGGGCCATGAGCGATTTTGAATTTGAACTCCAGATCGCCCACACGAACAAGAGCCTTGCCCCCCAGGTGGAGACGCTATTTCTTGCCACCGCAGTCCACCACAGCTTTTTGAGCAGTTCGGTGGTCAAGGAAGTTGCTCGCTTTGGTGGCGACGTGCGTCACATGGTCCCGACGGGAGTGGCAGACGACCTCTCCAGGCTTTTTAATCGGAACTCTCCCTAGGGCAGTCATGGCTGAGGCCGCAATCACCGTTCTCGACCAGCTGGATCAGTTGGAGGAGGTGGTGTTGGAAGGCAGTCGCATCCCTTTTAGCGGTGGCCGTCTGGTGAATGAGCAAGACGCCATTGAGGTGATGGATGCCCTCAGGGAATGTTTGCCCGATCAGCTCCAGCTCGCTGCTGATCTGATCCGGCAACGGGAGGAGTACATCAGCAAGGCCAAGAAACAGGCTGATGAGATCGTTGCCACTGCGAGACGCGAGAGGGAGCAGCTCACCAGCAGTGCCTCGATTCGCCAGGAAGCCGAACGCCAGGTGTCCGAACTACGCGACCAAGCCAGGCTCCAATGCGAGCAGGTCTTGTCCCAGGCCCGTCAGCAGGTTGCCAACGCCGAGCAAGAGCATCAATCCCGGTTGGCCCAAATGGAGCAGCAATTTGCCCTCCGGCGCCAGCAATTGGAGCAGGAGGCGGCGGAGCGCAACCAACAGCTGGTGGCTCAACACGAGCGGGCCCGCCAGCAAGCCATGGCCGAAGTTGACCAAATCCGCCAGGAAGGGTTGAGGCTGCAACGGGATAGCCAGGCTGAGGCCGAGCGTCTCCACAACGATGCCCTGCAGTTTCGCCAACAAACCCAGCAGCAATGCGATGCCTTGGTGGCTCGCAGCCGCCAGGAAGCCGCCACGATTAGTGAGGGCGCCAACCGCTATGCCGAACAGGTGCTCGGTGAATTAGAAGGTCGACTTCAGGAGTTGAGTCAGGTGGTGCTGGGCGGGCGCCATGAATTGGTACGCCTCCAGAACCCCGAGGTCACCTCCCAACGGCGCTCTTCCGATCCCAGGCAGGACGCCAAACCTTCGAGGCGTAGTCGCCTAGCGAACGGGCTGCGGGATCTTGCCGGCTGAGGGCAAGTAGCAGTCCCCTTAGCCCGTGGGACAGAGCTCCACCTTCATCACGGCCATCAGCACCTCGGCAATCGTTGTGTTGGGTGAGCCAGCTCCATTGCTGATCGCACTCACGAATCGGGGTCCATCGGCCGTATCAAGCACCCCACTGATGGCACGCACGCCAGTAATCGTGCCGGTTTTGCCATGGAACTGGCCCTCCAGTGGGGTGCCTTTATACAAATTCCGCAGGGTTCCCCTTTGGCCAGCAATCGCCATCGACGCCACGTAGTTACGGGCGTAGGGGTGCTGACTCATGCGCAACAGAAGGCTGGCAATCAGCCGGCTCGTAACCCGGTTGTCCCGCCCGAGTCCACTGCCATCGGCCACATTGACCCCCTGCATGGGCAACCCCTGCTGGGCAAGCCAGAGCATTTCCCGCCGCCGGGCCTCCGCCAGATCCCAGGTGCCGGCGGCTTGTCTCAACAGCACCTCGGCCGTGAAGTTGTGGCTTTCGGTATTGGCCAAGCTCAACAGGTTGTGCATGGGAGCTGAACTTTCCTCATGCAACAAGACAGCTGTGGTGGGCATGGGTTGGCGGGCTGACACCACACTGAGTTGAACCCGGGTGCCGCCCTGCTTGGCGAGGGTTTTCTGCAGCAAACTCTGCAGCCGTGCCGGCGGATTCATCACCGCGTCATTAATGGCATTGCTGGTGATCGCCAAGCGGGTGATGGGGGCGCCATAGGCGGCGTAGCGATCATCGAGATGCCAGGCCTGGGGCCACCAGGCCTGGGCGGGTTCTTCCACCAGTTCAAGCTTCACCAGGGATGGCAGCGCGCCACTGGCATCCACACCAGAACCCCCTCCACTGCCGAGGGCCAAGCTCGCGAACCGCTGGAGCTGGGGGAGGGCTAGATCGGGATCGCCCTCACCGGTGAGCCGGTAGGTGCCATCCGTAAGCCGCCAAAGCTGGGTGGTGAGGTGGTAATCGGGCCCTAATTGATCCAGGGCATAGGCCGTACTGATCAGCTTCTGATTGGAAGCGGGCTGCCTGGAGCGCTGACCATTGAGATCGGCAAGCAGGCGGCCCTGGGGGTCGGCAACGGTGATGCTCCAGACGGGGAGCTCGGACCCAACTGCAAACAACACGCGCTTTTGCAGGCCCGGACAGCTGACCTGCTGCTGGAGAAGCGGGAGTCCGAGGGGTGGCGGGGGGCTAGGCAGGGATGCCAGGGGTACCGCCCGCTCCCAGGTTTGGCCAACCGCAGGCCCTGGCTGAACCAGGGCTGAAGCTGTCGCGAGCAGTACCGGAACTCCTAAGGCAAAGGGCACGGCCCTTGGGTCAAAGGACAGGGCCCTGCGGATGGCCATCTCAGTTGCGTCGAACGTCGAGGTCGGTCACGGTGCCCGTAATCCGGAAATTGTTGCCTTCGATTTCCACCGGGGTGCCAATTTTTAAATTCTGGTTGCCGAAGACAACGCCACCACCGCTTTTGCGCCCCTGGCCTTCGAGCACAAACCGGGCATCCAGGCTTGCCAGATATTTCTGGTTGGGATCCACCGCTGTGACGACCGTGCCGTTGGGTTGCACAGCGCTCAAAAGCCTGGGAAGGGGGATCACCTGTTTGATCGCCACAGTGCCATGGGGTTGGTTGCGGATCACGATCGCAACCTTGCCCTCCTCCCGGGCCTGATCAATCAAGGCGGAGGGCTTGGCCACTGGAATGCCACGCACGTCCACGCTCACGATCACAGGCGTGAGGGCACCGGTTGCCTTGGCGATGCTGGTGCTCAGCTTGGGGCTCCAGATCACGCCACCGGCAGCAAGGACCACCGCAAGGGCGGCTCCAAGGTCAACCACGCTCCAAGAACGACGGGGGCTAGGGGGCGCAGGGTTGCTCTCGGGATCCATAGGGGATGGTTCGTTTCGCGCAGTTTACGGAGCTTGCCCAGGAGGCCCAAGCCCCTAACTGCGTAAGCCTTCGATGAAGGCATCCACCATCTTCAAATTGCCACCCACACCCAGACCCTCACCCCCGGCTAGGGCCAGGGCCTGCTGCTCCGCATCGGGTTTTTGCTCAAAGCTTTCGACCAGTCGATAGCCATCCGTGTCTTGGCGGTAGAGCTCCCAGTTCCCCGGGAAGGAGCGTCGCAGGGCACTGCCATCCAGGGGAATCAGGCTGTAGGCAGCCTGCCATTGGGAAAGAAAACCGCGGCGACGCTGCCGGGCCACACTGCCAATCCCCACCGCCGCATCTTCCAGGGCCCCGTTGATGACCACCACAGCACCAAGATGCTGACCGCACACCGATTCGAAATCCTCGTAGTCGGACTGGGACGGGCCAATCGCCAAGATCACCCCCCGGCTGGGACCATCCGATTGCACCCGCATGTAGCCGCGCAGATCAGCACACAGGGGCGCCAGCTCTGGGGCATCCCGCTTGGCAAGCGCACAGGCTCCAGCATCGGGGAACAACACCTTCAGGGCCTGGTCGCCCATGGGGCCTGCTGAGCCCAGAAGCGCTTCACTGAAGCGCAACACCACCGGCAGTAAACGCAAGCCTTCAAACCGCCAATCCACGGTCCATCGCCCCTTGGGTTCGGCCCCAAGCGCCGCAAGTTTTTCCAGTTTTGCGTCCGACGATGATGTCGCTATGACGTGACACCCGGCCGCCTTGGCAAACTGCAGGGCGAATACAGACACGCCGCCGCTCCCTTGCACCAGTACGGTGTCCCCGGG
>CAIYSK010000245.1 GCA_903928835.1 uncultured cyanobacterium | reverse complement strand
CTGCTGAGGCGGTGGAGGTGCCGGTGATTGCCTCCGGCGGCGCCGGCTGCCTCGACCACATCGCCCGGGCCCTGGACATGGGCCCCGAGGGGGGCAAGGCTTCAGCAGCCCTGTTGGCCTCCTTGCTGCACGATGGCATCCTCACCGTGGGCGAGATCAAGGCCGATCTCCTGGTCCGGGGCCTGCCCATTCGCCCCGTGATGGCCCCATCCCCAGGGGGCTAGGGGCCTCGCGGCCCTGTGTCACCGCTCGTTACATTGGGGTTGTGACAGCCTTCCACGCCCTACCCCCAGCTGCGTTTACGGCCATCGGCCTCCTGATGGTGGTGGCTGTGGTGGCGTTGGTGGCTTGGGCGTTGCAGTTGATGCAAGCCGCCACCGATACCAAAGAGTTTTCGTTGATGTTGGCGGGCTGCATGGTTTGCTCCGCCGCGGTGGGGCTAGCCACCGTGATGGTGCTCACCATGACCAGTCCCGATCGACTCGAGGCCCGGGGCTTGGTGGCTGCCGTTGAAAATGAGGCTGGCGTCAGCCTTGATTCCATTCTGTTGCCCTGGGATGGGCAGCTTTAGGCCGGGCGATCCGGCATCGGTTGAGGTGCTGTTCGACCAGATTGCCCCCCGCTACGACTTCCTCAACGACCTCCTCAGCCTGGGCCTGCATCGGGTTTGGAAACGCCAGGCGGTGGCTTGGTTGCAGCCCAGGCCAGGCCAGAAGCTTCTTGACCTTTGCTGCGGCACCGGCGACTTGGCCCTGGTGCTTGCCCCGAAGGTGCGGCCCGGGGGGTCTGTGGTGGGGATCGATGCGGCTGGGGCGCCGTTGCAGGTGGCGGCAGGGCGCTCTGCCCGGCAGAACTGGCTCAGCATCCATTGGCAGCAGGGGGATGCCCTGGCTACGGGCCTGCCCGCCGCCAGCTTTGATGGGGCCGTTATGGCCTACGGCCTGCGCAATTTGGCTGATCCAGGCCTGGGTCTCCGCGAGCTGCGGCGGCTGCTTAAGCCCGGGGGCCGGGCCGCCGTGCTCGATTTCAACCGGCCCGATCCAGCCCGTCCAGGGGCCGAGCTCACGGCAAGTTTTCAACGGTTTTATTTGCGCCGTTTGGTGGTGCCGGCGGCCGAGCGATTCGGCGCCCGGGAGAACTACGCCTACCTCGAGGCCAGCCTGGAGACGTTCCCCACGGGAGCCGCCCAGCAGCACTTGGCCGAGGTGGCTGGCTTTTCCCACGGCCAGCACCGGCTCCTGGCAGGGGGCCAGATGGGTCTTTTGGAGCTGGTGGCCTGACCGTCAGAATGGCTGGCCCAGAAGGTCCAGCCCGCTCCGTGCATTTCCAGGACATCATCGCCACCCTGAATCGCTTTTGGGCTGACCAGGGCTGCCTGATCCTTCAGCCCTACGACACCGAGAAGGGGGCAGGCACGATGAGCCCCCACACGGTGCTGCGCGCCATTGGTCCGGAGCCTTGGGCGGTGGCCTATCCGGAGCCCTGCCGCCGGCCCACCGATGGCCGCTATGGCGATAACCCCAACCGGGCCCAGCACTATTTCCAATACCAGGTGCTGATCAAGCCATCCCCCGATGGCATCCAGGAGACCTACCTGGCTTCGCTGGAAGCCCTGGGCATCCGCGCCAAGGACCACGACTTTCGCTTCGTTGAAGACAACTGGGAATCACCGACCCTGGGGGCCTGGGGTGTGGGTTGGGAGGTGTGGCTCGATGGCATGGAGGTAACCCAGTTCACCTATTTCCAGCAGTGCGTCGGCATCGATTGCCGGCCGGTATCGATCGAGATCACCTATGGCCTCGAGCGCCTGGCCATGTATTTGCAGGATGTGGAAAGCATCTGGGATCTGGCTTGGGATGGTCGCCGCAGCTATGGCGACATCTGGTTGCCCTTTGAGAAGGGCCACTGCACCTACAACTTCGAAGCGTCCAATCCGGAACGCCTGACCCAGTTGTTCGCCCTTTATGAGGCGGAAGCGGCGGATCTGGTAGCCAAGAAACTCCCGGCACCCGCCCTGGATTTTGTGCTCAAGTGCAGCCACACCTTCAACCTGCTCGAGGCCCGCGGCGTGATCTCGGTGACCGAGCGCACCGCCACCATTGGCCGCATCCGCCACCTGGCCCGCCAGGTGGCAGAAGCCTGGTTTGCCGAACGCCGGGCCCTTGGCTTCCCGTTGATGGAGGCGGACAAACGCCAAGCCTGGTTTGAGGCCCATCCCGAGCAGGCTGGGTGATTGGCCCGGGTGGGAACCCTGGAGGACTGATGCGTCCAGGGTGCGGAGATGGCAGAAAGGCTGGCGGGCCAGGGGATAAGCCGATGGATCTGGGGGCTCGTCTTGGGCTTGCTGCTGCTGCGAACGGTGGTTCTCGCCGCGACCCCTCCCCATCCGAGCGCCGGGGATCCGGCCCTGTTGCTGTCTGAGGCCAGCGGTTCGCTGCCGATCAGCCTGGAGGGCTACCTGGTGGCCGATCCTTCCCCGATTGGCCCCGGCAGTAGCCCTGGGAGTGCCGGCGACCAGGCTTGTCGGGCCTTGCTTGAGCTGCCGAGGGGCCGCACGGAGTTGCGCTTTAGGCTTTGCCCCGAGCTGCAGCAGGGCTGGCAGGTGCGCGCTACGGGGGCGTTGAAGCGGCCCCAATCCTCGCCCCATCCCCTGCTGGCGGCACCGGCGGAGCGGCTGGCCCGCCAGGGGGCCTTCAGCCAGTTGCAGGTGGAGCAACTCCAGGTGCTGGGCAGGCCGGCAACGCCGATTGCTGATCTGCGCCGGCGCATGGCGGCAACCTTGCTCGAGCAGGCGGGAGCAGCCCGCGGTGGGGTTTTGGCCGCTTTGGTGCTGGGGAGTGCCGTGGTGCCGGTGCCGATGGACGTGCGGGATGCCTTCCGCGCAGCAGGGCTGTCCCATGCCTTGGCCGCCAGTGGCTTCCACCTCAGCGTGTTGCTCGGGGCGGTGATGCCCTTGGGCCGAAGGCTGGCGCGGCCGTTGCGCTTGGCCTTGGCGTTTGGAGCGATGGGGCTGTTTGTGCTGTTGGCGGGCCCCCAGCCTTCGGTGCTGCGGGCAGTGTTGATGGGCGCCATCGCCCTAGTGATTGTGGAGGGGGGGTGGCGAGCCAAGCCCATCGGGATCCTGGTGGCCAGCGTTGTGGCGCTGCTGCTGGTGGTTCCGGGCTGGCTGCTGGATGTGGGATTTCAGCTCAGCGTGATGGCCACCGCTGGCTTGATGGTGACGGCGCGGCCGCTGGAGCAGGCCCTGGCCGATCGCCTGCCGGCGGTTGTGCCGGGTTGGTTTGCGGGGGCTTTGGCCGTTCCCTTGGCGGCATCGCTGTGGACCCTTCCCCTGCAGCTGCTGCATTTCGGCGTGGTGCCGAGCTATGCCGTGCCCGCCAATCTGGTGGTGACTCCCCTGCTCACCCCCATCACCTTGGGGGCCATGGCCCTGGCTTGCCTGGCGGTGCTTGTGCCGCCCCTGGTGCCCCTGCTCTGCGGCCCGGTGGCCTGGCTTTGCGGGTTGCTGCTAGCGGTGGTTCGCTGGTTTGCTGGCTTGCCGATGGCCCAATGGCAACTGGGAAAAGCCTCGCCGGCTTTGGTGCTGCTGTTTGCCCTAGCGCTGGGGGCCTTGGTGCTGCCCGATCTTGCCCCGCGATGGCGGCGTCTGGGCCTGGCCCTACTGGCCTTGGTGATGGCCTTACACCTCGGCTGGCTGGGCTCCGATCGGTTGTTGATGGTGCACCAGGGGCGGCTGGATCTGCTGGTGGCGCGCCACCAGGGCCGGGGGGCCTTGGTGAGTTTGCAAGGGGATGGCTTCAGCTGCCAGGCGGCCCAGAACCTGGCCAAAGGCCTGGGGGTGCAGCGATTGGATTGGTCCCTCGTGCTGGATCCCGTACCCCCCAGCAATCCCGATTGCTGGCACCAGAACACCGCACTGCTGCTGACATCGGGGGAGGGGAGTCGGCCCTTGGAGCCGGGGGAAACCCTGGCGAGCCCGGGGCTGGCAGCAAGGGCTGTGGCGATCGATAGCCGGGGCGTGGAGCTGCAGGTTGGCCGGGCCCATTGGTTGTTGTTACCTGATCGCCAGGCGCTCTGGAGTTGGCGTGACCAACACGACCCACAGGACGTCTTGGCCGCGGGCACCGATCAGCCCCAGGCACGGCCCGATTGGGATGGCGTGTGGCTGGGTTTTCGGCCGCGCCCCCGGGAGCGCGAGTGGCTGGAGCGGGAATTGCTGCAGCGTCATGGGGCGAAGCAGGTCTGGCTGAGTGGGGATCGACCGGTCCATTGGCCCAGCCCGTGGG
>CAIYSK010000244.1 GCA_903928835.1 uncultured cyanobacterium | reverse complement strand
CGGGTGAGACCGGGAAGGTCTCCCAAGCGCCGCGTAATCCTCAGGCGAGGGCCGCGGTAGCGAGACATGAAAAGGAATGCATGGGACGGAATAGGGCTGCCAAGGCAACCCATGGCGCTGGAGCATCGAGCATGCTGGGGAGATCCCCCGCAGGTCCGCGCCTTGCTGCGCCAAAGGTCGATCCTATCGGTTGGCCCCCGGGCCCTTGGTTTGGACGAGGTTCCGGCGGCATCGGGCTGGCTGGGGGCGGTCTTACTGGCTGTGATTGGCTTCTATCGCCACTGGATTTCGCCCCTGCTGGGCCCCCGCTGTCGCTTCATCCCCAGCTGCAGCGCCTATGGCCTCGAGGCCATCGCCCGCCATGGGGCGGCCCGGGGCAGTTGGCTGACCCTCAAGCGGCTGCTGCGCTGCCATCCCTGGACGCCCTGCGGCTGCGACCCGGTCCCTGATTGATGGGGGAGTTGTGATGGCTGGTTTTGGGATGGCTGATCTGGCAACGCCGCAGCTGCTGTTGTTCACCCGCCAGGGCTGTTGCCTCTGCGACGGCCTGGAGGAGAAATTGGCGGCCCTAGTGCCCGCCCCAGCGATCACCCGGATTGATGTGGATCGAGACCCGGCTCTGCAGGCCCGCTACGGCCTGGAGGTGCCGGTGTTGGCGGTGGCCAAGGGCTCGGCTGAGTGGCAGGAGTTGCCCAGGGTGCCGCCCCGGCTGAGCGGGGATGGCTTGGCCGTTTGGTTGCACAAGAATGGTTTTGATGGCCAGCAGGCTTAGAAAGGCCCAGCTGGCTGATGCCCCCCATGGCCCCGTTGCTCCATCCGCTCCTGGCCCAGGTGGGATTGGAGGTGCCGGCTGGTTTGGCTAATGGGCAGATCACCAGCCTGACCTGCGATTCCAGGCGGGTGGGGATTGGCACTTTGTTTGTGGGTCTGCCCGGCGGCCAGGTGGATGGCGGCAGCTTCTGGCCCCAGGCGCTGGCGGCGGGAGCGGCGGCGGCCCTGATTGGGGAAGCGGCGGCGGCGGCCCACCCACCGGCTGCGGGGGACGCGGTGGTGGTGGTGCCCGATCCGGTGGCCCAGTGGGCTGGGGCATTGGCGGCGGAGTTCTGGGGCCGTCCGAGCCAGGTTCTGGCCTTGATCGGGGTGACCGGCACCAATGGCAAAACCACCACCACCTACCTGATTGAGCACTTGGCCGCAGCGGCCCAGCGGCCTGCGGCCCTGTTTGGCACCCTGGTGAACCGCTGGCCGGGCCACAGCGTGACTGCCCAACACACCACGGCCTTTGCCGACCTGCTCCAGGCCCAATTGGCCCAGGCGGTGGTTGCGGGTGCGGCCATTGGGGCCATGGAGGTGAGCTCCCACGCCCTGGACCAACACCGGGTGGCGGGCTGTGGATTTGCCGGGGCGGTGTTCACCAACCTCACCCAGGATCACCTCGATTACCACCCGTCGATGGAGGCCTATTTCGAGGCGAAGGCGCGCCTGTTTGAGCCGCCTTTGCTTGGGCTCCCCTCGCTGGCTGGTGGTGTTGCTGGTGCAACTGCTTCCGAAAAGGGGGGGAGCGCCGTGGTGAATGGCGACGATCCCTGGGGGGCCCGCTTGATCGAGCGACTCAAGCCCCGCCTGGGCGAGAGCTGCTGGCGCAGCTCCTTGGTGGATACCAGCGCTGAGCTACACATCAAGGGCCTGGAGCTGGGGGCGGCCGGCATGGCGGGCACCCTGGTGAGCCCGGTGGGGGAAGGGCGCTTCGCCACGCCCCTGGTGGGAGCGTTTAACGCGATGAACCTGTTGCAGGCCGTGGGTGCCCTGTTGCAACAGGGGCTGCCCTTACCTGCGTTGCTCGATGGCCTGGCCAGCTTCACCGGGGTGCCGGGCCGGATGGAGCGGGTGACTGTGGCGGCTGCCGGTGCTCATTCCGGATCGATTCAAGGTGCGGCCTTACCTGCAGTGGTGGTGGATTACGCCCACACCCCCGATGGCCTGGAGAACGCCCTGGCCGCATGTCGGCCCTTTTGCCAGGGCCAACTGATTTGCGTGTTTGGCTGCGGCGGTGACCGCGACCGCAGCAAGCGGCCCCAGATGGGGGCGATCGCGGCCCGCCTGGCCGACCAGGTGGTGGTGACCTCCGACAACCCCCGCACCGAGGATCCGGAGCGCATCCTGGAGGATGTGGTGGCGGGGATTCCAGCTGGAGTGGCCCCGGTGGTGGAAGGTGATCGGGCCGTGGCAATTGCGCGGGCCATCGCGGCTGCGGGTCCCCAGGATCTGGTGTTGATCGCGGGCAAGGGCCACGAGGACTATCAGATCCTGGCAACGGGCCGCATCCATTTCGATGACCGGGAAGAGGCGGCCCAGGCCCTGCGGGCCAGGCTGTAGCAGCTAGGGGGCAAGGCCTTGGAGGGCTTCGATCAGCCGGGTGATGTCGGCGGATGTGGTGGTGACGTGGGTGCAGGCCCTGAGGCAGTGGGGATCATCCAGGCTGCGCAGCCAGATCCCTTGGGCTCCAAGCTGGGCCACCACGGCCTCCGGCGTCGGGCCTTCAAGGGTGAAGCTCACCAGGCCGGCCGGCGGGGGCGTTTGCAGCAGGGTTTGGGCCCTGGGCATCGCCTGGAGCGCGTGCCAGAGCTGCTGGCTGAGGGCCGTGATGGTGGCGAGGCGCTGCTCGGCGCTGCCTTCGGCCTCGAGCAAGGCGAGGGAGCTGTTGAGCCCGGCGAACAGGGGGATGCAGGAGGTGGCCACCTCAAAGCGGCGGCTGTCGGTGTGGAAGCCACTGCCGGCCTGGTTTTCATGGCTGAGGCTGCGCCAGCCGATCAGGGTGGGCTGGGCTTCCACCAGCACCCGCTCCGACACTGCCATGGCCCCCAGCCCCTCGGGCCCGCAGCACCATTTGTGGCCCGTGCAGCCGTAGATGTCGGCGGCGGCGGCCGCTTCTGCCACGGGGATGCTGCCCAGGGATTGGGCCCCATCCACCAGTAGGTAGGGGTGGTTGGGGTGGCCGGCCAATTGCTTGGCCACGGCGGCGATGGGCATCAACTGACCCGTGTTCCACAGCAGGTGGGAGAGCACCACCAGCCGGGTTTTTGGGGATAGGGCTGCCTCCAGCCGCCCTTGCACGGCAATGGTGGCGCTGGGGGTATCGCCCCGCAGGTCGGCCACGGCCAAGCTGGTGATCAAGAGCCCATGGCGGCGGGCCAGTTCGTGGCAGGCCGCCACCACGCCGGGATGCTCGCAATCGCTAATCAGCAGTTCATCGCCGGCTTGCCAAGGCAAGCCCCACAGTGGCAGTACACAAGCCGTAGTCACGTTTTCGCTGAAGGCCACCCGATGGGTTCCAACCCCAAACCACTGGCCCAGGTGTTGGCGCAACTGGCTGGTGGTGCTTTCGATCAATGGCCACACCGCACCTGTAAAGGGACCCAGCTCCTGGATCTGGCCCCAGGTGGAGGTGATGGCGTTCAGGGAAGGGGTTGGCAGCGGGCCCTGGCCGCCATAGTTGAAGTAGGTCTTGTTGGCCAGGGCGGGCATAAGGGCCCTTAAATCGTGTTGAACCATCTTCAGAGGTAATGTCTTTAAAGGGATGAATTGTTGGAGGCAAGGACTTCGATTTTCGCTACGCGATCGCAAGCGGCCTGAAGAACATCTAGCGAAATATTTTCAGCGGATTTAGGATTCGAAAGTCCAAATGGATTGTCCAAATCAGAAATTAGAAATAGAAGAAAAAATATCAAGAATGTAACGGCTGCGCTGCTGAATATTGATTCGATCAGATTTGTTCCTCCAACAAACAGTAACCCCGTAGTGAGAACAATAGCGCTGGCATAGGCTAGCCAGTAAACAAGGGGGATGAAGCATGTTTCTCGAATTGTCTCAATTCGATTGATGCTTTTTAGTAAGGCGGCCATTTCTGCCTGCGGTCTGGCCTGAAGCGTTCCGCAGCCGTTAAGATATATTGATGCCTTGGCTACTTCTTGATGGCATTTATGAAAGCCGCAAATTAGCTGTGAGGTTGGTACCCTTTCGAGTAGCCAGTCAATGAGTAGCTTTGAAAGTATTGTGATTGAATTTAGACAAGGATTGATTTCCGCATTGGGGTTAAGGGTCGGAATGGCGTTTATGTCCAGCGCCAGTGTTTCAAGTGAGGTTGATAGTTCTCCTGGTATTCTTTCACTTTCCTTGTAGTCGGAAAGCACGCCGCTAAGCAGAAAGCCAAGCAGGAAGACGGTTGAAGCTATTAATGATGTGAAGAGAGTATTGGGTTTGATGGGTTCGATTGCTATATAGTGTACGAAGATTTTGGCTAGTCCTACTAGGCATGCTAATAGTGCCGATCGAGTAAGAATGGTGCGGCGGCGATGATTGGGAATGTCCCAGAAGTTAAGGCTTGCCGAAGTCATCGTAATCTATTTTGCTTAGTATTGACCCTGGGATGATAAGGCATTTTGTGTGAGATTAGAATTTTGGTCTGAATTTTGGTTTTGGTGAGGACTACGCCGATTTGATCTGCTCTTGGGCGACCATCCTCGCCAGCCCAAGGGGCTCCTAACCCTGAGCCTTTAATCAGCTCGGTGGTTCATCGGTGGTTGATTGGTATCTTCGGGTAACGCCAGCTCTTCGCTTGGTACCTTCCTAATGGTGTGACTAAAGCTTGAATTCGTGTTAGCGCAAACCTCTTCCATGGGAATTGATTTGAGGCAACTATTTTAGTCGTGTGGGATTGTTGAAGTAGGTCTTTTTCCAGTACTGGCATCAGAGCCCTTAACGATCCTTGGGGCATGGGTTCACGGCTCTATCTGGTCTTATCTCTATCAAGAGGCCTGCTATTCGTTGACAATGGATGCGCTGATCTGGGTAGAAAAATTACCGCACTGAACGATGCTTCCCGTTGGATTGAGGGTAAAGCTGCCGAGTACAAGGCTGGGATCTGCGGGTCTGATTTGGCCAGGTTGGGTGTTCTGGCAGATGATCGTAATCATCTTTGGATTTTGGCCAGGAGTCATAAATGTGGCCCCAACGTAGGCTTTGAGTTGACCTGTGTAGGCCGGCTGATTGGGGATCACATAGCTGTAGGCTGAATAGGTGGTTGTTCGGATGGCGAAGCTGAAACTGGTAGGCAACTTAAATCCAAAATCTCTCTGCACGGTTGATACGGTGGCCTCGAACTTGCCATTTTTTTGATAGTAGGTCCGCTGGCCTTCCATCATCTTCGATACAGCCGTCAGGGCTTGGTTCTGATCTGCAGATGGCCCTGTATTGGCCTGGCCCGCATTGGACTGAGCACTGGCAATAAGGGGCTGGAGGCCAAGGGCGAGCCAGGCTGCAGCAATTGCTAGGCGAGTATGCGTTGCCAATGAATCCCCATTTCGATTGATTGTTCGATGTTAGCGTGGTATGGCTTAGACACCGGACAGCGTGTTGATAGCGGCATTTTGCTATGATGAGTCTTGATGCCGATTGGCTGTGCCAAAGAAGCGAAGAAAGCTCAGCGCTGAGCACGATAAAAAAATTGTTCTGCTCAAGAGGGATGTGGAGCTTTTCATCGCGAAGATTGGCGATATTCGCGATGACGAACTCAGGGAAGAGTTTAAGGCAGGATACCGGCCGGTGGTGAATGTATGGGCATTTCTTCGCACCGAATACGATACAAATGGCTTTACGGAGGATCTTCTTACTGGATTCGAGCGCTATTACCAGGAGCTGGAAAAATTTAATTCGGAATACGAGTTTTAGGCTGCGTAGCTGCCTCCGACTTGCTTGGAGCAGATCGGGTGTCTGCTAACCGAAACCTCCACGTGTCCTGGCCAATGGCACGCTTAGGGAGTCGTGTTGACTCTGCTGGCTGTGCCATCTCTCCCCGCGCTGGTTGCCACCACGGTGGTTCCGTTTCTGTTGAAACTGCTCGGAGCCCTTGCCCTCTGGGTCGTGGGTGGTTGGCTGATTCGGCTTGGAGTCAGGTTGGTGCGCCAGGCCATGCGCCACAGCAGCCTCGACCCCACCATGGCGGGTTACCTGGTCAACTTCATCGCCGTGATCCTCAGGGTGATCCTGGTGGTGGCGATTCTGGGGTTCTTCGGGATTCCCACCGCCAGCTTTGCTGCGTTACTCGCCGGCGCTGGTGTCGCGATTGGCGCTGCCTGGAGCGGCATGCTCGGCAACTTTGCAGCCGGGGTGTTTTTGCAGATGTTCAGGCCCTTCAGTGTGGGTGATGTGATCTGCGCCGCTGGCGTTACCGGCATGGTGGAGGAGATCAGCATGTTCACGAGTTCGATTCTTGCCGCCGATCACGTGCGCAACATCGTTCCCAATTCCAAGCTGTTTGGCGACACGATCCAGAATTTCTCCTCCCATACCTATCGACGGGTGGATTTAACCCTGCAACTCGACCATGGGGCCGAGGTGGATCGGGCGATGGATTTGATCCGCGGCGCACTTCGTGGCATCGAGAATCAAGCTGCCGGTCTAACCCCTGAACTGGAGGTGCTTGAGATCAATTCATGGGGTCCCAAATTGGCGGTGAGGCCCTACGCGCTCAGTAGCCACTTTGTTCAGGTGCGAGCCGAGTGCAATCGGGTGCTTGCTGAGCTGCTTAGGAGCGGCGATCTGCCTGTGGCCCGAGGCCCCCTAGAGCACCTGGCCGACCATTACCGCAGCAACGGCTGAAAACAGGGTGATCCCCAGGGCGGTGAGGGGGTTTTGTCCTTGGGCCACAGCCACGGTGGTCACCACGCCAGCGCCAAGGCAGGCCACGGCGAGTTGGGTTACCAGCTCTTGACGGGAACGGGGGGCGGGGCTCGGGGTCACGGCTGGTCCAGCGGCATGGCCTCGACCGTAGGGGCACCAAACCCTGGGACCCAGGCTTTGCGGGACTGTTGTTACCTGGCGTCGGAGTTCGTTACGCCCCGCAATCTGCTGGCCGGCCGGGCCCGGCCGCTGCTGGCCCATTGCTTGAACCCTTCGAGTTGCTCCTTCGCCGTGCGGGAGAGGGGCACCAGTTGGCTGGCGGCGGTGATCAGATCGGCCTCGCCAAAGTCTCTGTTTTCGCCGAAGGCCAGGTGCATGGCCTCAATCACGGTTTGTTCCAGCTCGGCTCCGGAGAAGCCTTCCGTGCGATCCGCCAGAACTCCCAAGGGAATGGTGTGGGCGGGCCTGCGCCGCCCTAGCTGTAAATCGAGAATGGCCCTGCGCTCTTCGGTGGTGGGTAGATCCAGTAGGAAGATTTCATCGAAGCGCCCTTTGCGCAGCAGTTCGGCGGGGAGTTTCTCCACCCCATTGGCGGTGGCCACCACAAACACAGCGCTGGTTTTTTCCGCCATCCAGGTGAGCAGGCTGGCCAGCACCCGTTGGCTGGTGCCGCCATCGCTGCGGGGATCCCCCCCGAAGCCTTTGTCGATTTCATCGATCCACAGCACGCAGGGCGCCATGGCTTCGGCCCGCTGGATCATGTCGCGGGTGCGGGCTTCGGAGGCCCCTACCAGGCCGGCAAACAAGCGGCCCACATCCAGCCGCAACAACGGCATGCCCCAGCTGTGGGCGATGGCTTTGGCGGTGAGGGATTTGCCGGTGCCCTGGGGGCCCACCAGCAACACCCCCCGGGGCACGGGCAGGCCGTAGCGCTCGGCTTCCTCGCTGAAGGCCCGGTGGCGCTGGTCGAGCCAATGCTTGAGGGCTTCGAGGCCGCCGATGTCGGCGGGGGTGGCTTCGCTGGGGCAGTACTCCAGCAGTTCACTTTTGGCGATGGCCTGGCGCTTCTCTTCCAGGACCTCGGCGAGATCCTCGCCGCCTAGGCAACCCCGGCGGGCTAGGGCCCGGGCAGCGATTTGACGCACCCGTTGCTCACTGAGGCCATGGCAGGCGGCGGTGAGTTGCTCCAGGACCGCCGCGTCCAGGGGCATCCCACTGGCCCTGGCGATGGAGCCCAACAGCGCGCCGATGGCGGCGGCATCGGGCAGGGGGAGCTCGAGGAGGGTGATGCAATCCTCTAGCTCCCTGGGGAGCAGCCATTCCGGAGCCGTGATCACCAGGGTGCGGGGCACCTGGCGCAGG
>CAIYSK010000243.1 GCA_903928835.1 uncultured cyanobacterium | reverse complement strand
GCGCTGCAGGCCAGGGTTGTCGAGGCCCAAAACCGCCTGGGCCAGGTGGTGATTGACGACGATCTGCGCATTCGAATCTCCGCGGTGTGTGGCGAGCTCGACGTGGATGGCCTGCGCGGTGACATCGTCACCAACCGGGCGGCCCGGGCCCTGGCAGCCTTTGAACGGCGCCAAGAAGTCACCGAGGATGACGTAGCCCGGGTGGTGGCCTGCTGTCTGCGTCACCGCCTTCGCAAGGATCCGCTGGAGCAGATCGACTCGGGCGATCGGGTTGTAAAAGTGTTCTGCAAGGTGTTTGACCGTCCTGAGAGCACGGATCGTCGGGAGTTCGAGCTCGCCCTCGCCGCCTAAGTCCCCTGTCCTGCTGCGGTTGACTCGCCCATGCGCATCCTCGGCATTGATCCTGGCCTGGCCCGGGTGGGCTATGGCGTTATCGAGGTGGAGGGAAGGGGAGTTAACAGCAACCAACAGATGCTGGATTGCGGAATCATCCGCACCGACCCCGGCACCTGCGATGGGGTGCGGATGGTGGAAATTGCCCGCGATCTCAGGGTGCTGATCCGCCAATGGCAGCCCGATTTGGCGGTGGTGGAAAAGTTTTTCTTCTACCGCTCCAGCACCACGATCTCCGTGGTGCAGGCCCGGGGCGTGGTGATGATGACGCTGGCGCGGTTTCGGGTGCCGGTGGCGGAATTCCCGCCGATGCAAATCAAACTGGCCCTCACCGGATCGGGGCATGCCCAAAAAGATGAGGTTCTCGATGCGGTAATGCGAGAGCTGAACCTCGACCATCCCCCCCGACCCGACGATGCCGCCGATGCCCTAGCGGCAGCTCTCACCGGCTGGTACCAGCGATGAGTCATGCCGCAGCAGAGCAAGCACCCCAGAAAGCAGCCCTACGGCGCCATTACCGAGCTTTTCGCCAAACCCTGCTGCCAAAAGCCGGTCCAGCGATTGCAGACCAACTCCAAGCAGTCCTGGGCCTGCTCACCACCACTGATCAGCATCTCGGCCTGTATTGGCCCCTGGCAGGCGAAGTGGACCTGCTCCAGCGACAACGGCCCGCGCCTTGGGAACAACCCACGGCATGGCCCTGCCCCTTGGCCCTGCCCGCTATTAGCCAAGGCCAACTCGTCTATCGAGCCTGGGAAGAGGAGAGCCAGCTCGAACCCGATGACTGCGGCATCCCCGCCCCCCTGGGGACGGCCCTGCCAGCATCGGCGTTGAGCTGTTTGCTGGTGCCGGCCCTGGCCTTCGATGGCGCCGGGGTGCGATTGGGATACGGCGGTGGCTGGTACGACCGCTTGCGCACTGATGCCGCTTGGACACGCGTGCCCAGCTTTGCTGTTTTGCCCCAGGGATGCCTGGTGGGCAGGCTGCCGAGGGATCCCTGGGATCGCCCCCTCGATGGCTGGCTCGATGAAACCGGCCTGCATCATTGCTAGCCCCCACAAGCCAACCTTGACAAAACGTGGCTTCCAGGGCGCGCTAACCCTCAGAATTTGCCAAGATCACCTGATTGGCACCGTTGGCGTTGGATCTGTTCTCCCGCTATCCCAGCGCAATCCCGCCCCAGGCAGCCCCAGTAACGGCTCGGCAGGCTTCTGGAACAAACACCTCGGGCCCAGAAAGGGTACTGGCAGCGGAACTAGAAGGTCGGACCCCCACCAGCGATGCTCTCTCGATGATGGTGACCTCCATGGTGCGCATGGTTCAGGCCGGCAAAAGTAGCGATAGTCGCTGGGAATCCTCCTGAAGCCACCGTCCCTTCCTTCGCCTTCTGCGGCAGAACCCATGCTTAGGTGTCTCACCACGGGTTGTTTGGGAACTGCGGTGATGTCAGCAGGCGGCTCAGCCCAGGGATACGCCATCCAGACCAACCTGGAAGCCTTGGGCAAGAACCAGCTGTTGTTGCTGCAAAGCGACGCAAAGGGCGAGTGGGACGTGCATAGCGCATCAAACCTGGTCGCCCCCTGGACCTTGCTCGGCCGCCATCGCCGGCGTCTGCCTTGATGGTGAGCACCGGCAGTACAGCCCTGGATCGGATCGTGGACCGCTTGGCGACCACCACGGATCCCAAGCGGCGGTATGAATATGTGCTCTGGCTGGCCAAAAATCTGGCTCCCCTGCCTGAAGAGTTCCGCAACGATGCCTTCAAGGTGAAGGGCTGTGTTTCCCAAGTTTTTGTCGTTGGTCAACTGGTGGAAGGCAAGCTCCATTGGCAGGGCGACTCCGATGCCGCCATCACCAAAGGGCTGTTGGCCCTGTTGATCGAAGGCCTCGAAGGCATGACCCCAGACCAGGCCACCAACCTGGACCCCAGCTTCATCGCTGCGACGGGCCTCCAGGCCAGCCTTACCCCATCGCGGGCCAATGGCTTCCTCAACATCCTGAAGCTGATGCAGAGCCAAGCCCGGGCCCTGGCTGCAGGCTGATTTCTAGGATCCCCCCAACCTGTTGGACCAGCCCATGACCATCGGCATCGGTTTGCTCGGCTTGGGCACCGTGGGAGCCGGCGTCGCCGCCATCCTCGCCAGTCCAACCGGACGCCATCCCCTGGTGGGTGATCTCGCCCTGAAACGGGTGGCCGTGAGAGACCTGAATCGGCCCAGGCCGATCGAACTCTCGGGTGAGCTCCTCACCACGGACCCCGAAGCCGTGGTGGATGACCCCAGCGTGGACATCGTGGTGGAAGTGATGGGCGGCCTCGAGCCGGCCCGCAGCCTGATCCTCCGGGCCATCGCCGCTGGCAAACCCGTGGTGACGGCCAACAAGGCGGTCATTGCCCGCTACGGCGAAGAGATTGCCGCCGCCGCCGCCCAAAAGGGGGTTTACGTGCTGATTGAAGCCGCCGTGGGCGGGGGCATCCCCATCATTGAGCCCCTCAAGCAATCCCTGGGCGGCAACCGCATCCAAAAGGTGAGCGGCATCATCAACGGCACCACCAACTACATCCTCAGCCGGATGGCCGATGAGGGGGCCGCCTATGGGGCCGTCCTCGCCGATGCCCAGCAACTCGGCTACGCCGAAGCCGATCCAGCCGCCGACGTGGAAGGGGGCGATGCGGCCGACAAGATCGCCATCCTCAGCGCCCTGGCCTACGGGGGCAGCGTGCCAAGGGCCGCCATACCCACCGAGGGCATCAACACCCTCGACGCCCGTGATGTGGCCTATGCCGCCCAATTGGGTTATGTGGTGAAGCTCCTGGCCGTGGCCCAGTACCTCGGCACGGCTGCCGACGGCGCTGCCCAGCTGGACGTGCGTGTTCACCCCACCCTGCTGCCCAAGGGCCATCCCCTGGCCGGGGTGCATGGGGTCAACAACGCGATCCTGGTAGAGGGGGATCCCGTGGGCCAGGTGATGTTTTACGGCCCGGGAGCCGGGGCCGGCCCCACGGCCTCGGCGGTGGTGGCCGACATTCTCAACATCGCCGGTATTCGCCAGGCGGCGGGTGCCCATGCCCGCCTTGACCCGCTATTGGCAGCAAGCAGCTGGCGCCCTTGCCAGCTCATTGATACGGCCCGCACCACCCACCGCAACTACGTGCGGCTGAGCACCAGCGATGAAGCCGGTGTGATTGGCAAGATCGGCACCTGTTTTGGCCAGGCTGGAGTCTCGATCCAATCGATCGTGCAGTTTGAAACCCAAAGTGCCCAGGCCGAGATCGTGGTGATCACCCACGAAGTCCTCGAAGCCAACTTCCGCTGGGCCCTCGCTGCGATTGGGGCCCTCAGCGACGTCCATGCCGTGGCGGCCTGCCTGCGCACCCTCTAGGCCAAGCCCCTAATCGGATCGATCAGGTCTGCAAATCCCAACACCCATGGCGCCAAGGCCCTCCAGGGGCCAGAGTAACCAGATCAAACTGGAAGAGATTCTTAAGGCTCAAAGCCGGACTTACCCGTCCACCGACTAGATAGCAAGGCCTGTGGGCATACCCGGACCCCGGGGGCCATTGGTATCAATCCGAACTCTTTCAGGGTTCGCCTGTCTCCAAGATTGATGGATCAATTCCGATCCTCGGCCTCTCCGAAGCCGCCATCCCAATCCGCCATATCGTTAACCAACCCCTCTGCATGACTTCGCTTTCCTGTCCGACTCCTACCCCAGAACTGCACCAAGGGGCCTGCGTGACCTTGCCTTCGGGAGAGGAGATGTATCAAGTGATTGGCATCGACGACCACCACAACCGCTGCTGGCTGCGGCGCTGGCCCCTGAGCCGCCAGGGCTCCGAAGTCTTTGAAATTTCCCTGCACCAGGTTCAGCCCATCCCCACCCATCGCCCTTGAATGGGAGGGTCTTGACCCTCTGGCTGTGGTGCAGGCCCGGCGGCTCAACCGGCCCCTTTCTCTTTTAGCTTCGACCTTGGCCCTGGCCCTCGCCTGCGGCCTTGCCAGCTGTCAACGCCAAGCGCGCAATCAAAGCCCCTCAAGCCCCAATCAAAACCAGCTGGTCGTCGCCAGCAAGAACCGCATCGACACCGT
>CAIYSK010000242.1 GCA_903928835.1 uncultured cyanobacterium | reverse complement strand
TGCCGTGGCCGATGGCTTGCTTGCTATCGGAACTGCAACCCAAAAGCCGGCCCGCATTGCCAACGATGAGATGTATGTGGCCCTAGCGGTTTGGCACCAATGGGCCAACGACACCGAAGGCTGTCTTCGCGCCGCCAGCCATGGCCAGCGTTTGATGGGCATTGGCAACCACGATGCGGATTTTGCCTGCTGCGCCGCCGTCGACACCCTGGAGATCGTGCCCTTCCAGGCCGAGCCAGGCGTGTTGAAGGCCAGTTAGGCACTTCCTTTACAGTTGAGCCAACGGTTTTGGGGTTGCGGTGGGCAGTTTTCTGGCAGCAGCGGTGCAGCTCACCAGCACCTCCAATCCCGATGCGAACTTCGCCGCCGCCGAGGAACAAATTGAACTGGCGGCCCGCCGGGGAGCCGAGTTGGTGGGCCTGCCCGAAAACTTTGCCTTCATGGGCGAGGACGCCCAGCGCCTCGAGCTCGCGCCCGTTCTGGCCGAGCAATGCAGCCGCTTTTTGGTCACGATGGCCCGCCGCTATCAGGTGACCTTGCTAGGGGGTGGCTTCCCCGTGCCTGCTGGCCCCGGCCAGACCTACAACCGGGCCGAATTGGTGAGCCATGAGGGTCAGGTTCTGGCCCAGTACGACAAGATCCACCTCTTCGATGTCGACTTGCCGGATGGCAACACCTACCGGGAATCGGCCACGGTGAAACCTGGGGATGTCTTGCCCCCCGTGGTGGATGTGCCGGGGCTGGGCCGGATCGGCCTCTCCATTTGCTACGACGTGCGTTTCCCCGAGCTGTACCGCCACCTGGCAGCCCAGGGCGTGGATGTGCTGATGGTGCCCGCCGCCTTCACGGCTTTCACCGGCAAGGATCACTGGCAAGTGCTGCTCCAGGCCCGGGCGGTGGAGAACACCTCCTACGTGGTGGCACCGGCCCAAACCGGTCTCCATTACGGCCGGCGCCAGAGCCATGGCCATGCCCTGGTGATCGATCCCTGGGGAACGGTGCTGGCCGATGCCGGCGTGGCTGTTGGCTTGGCTGTAGCACCCGTGGATCCTGGCCATGCGGGCCGCGTTCGCGCCCAGATGCCTAGCCTCAAGCACCGCCGGCCCGTGCTGTTCTGAGCTGTTGATGCCCCCCTTTCCTTCAGGCTCAGAGGTGGCCACTCCAGACGCCCTCACCGCAGCCATCCCCCATCCCCCAGGCAGCCTGCTCGTGGGCTTGTTCGATAGCGGTCTGGGGGGGCTCACGGTGCTGCGTCGCGTCCACGAGGCCTATCCCCATACCCGCTGCCTCTATTTGGGCGATACGGCCCGGGTGCCCTACGGACAACGCAGCGTGGAGGACATCCGCGCCATTGCCGCCGAGGTGGTGCATTGGTTACGGGGCCAGGGGGTGGGGGTTCTGGTGATGGCCTGCAACACATCCAATGCCCTCGCCCTGGATGTGGCGGTGGCGGAGGCCGGTGTCCCCGTGGTGGGTTTGATCGACAGTGTGGCGGCCCAGATTCAAAGCGATCGGGTGGGCGTCCTGGCGACCCCGGCCACCGTGGCGAGCGGCGCCTATCGCCGCTCGATCCAGGCCTGTCGTCCCCAGGCCCAGGTGCTCGAGGTGGGCTGTCCAGCTTTCGTGCCCTGGATCGAAGCCGGCGATCTGGAAGCCCCCGAATTGCGGGCTGCCGCCCAGGAGTACGTGGCGCCGTTGATCGCCGCTGGTGTGGACACCGTGGTCTTGGGCTGCACCCACTACCCGATGCTGCGGCCCCTGCTCCGGTCCCTTCTCCCCGCTGGGGTCACCATGCTTGACCCCGCCGAGGCAGCGGTGCAGCGCCTGGGCCCCCTGCTGGCCAGCCTGGGTGATGCCCCCGAGGCCGATTTGGCCTTCGATGCCGTGATCCCGGCCCAGCTGCGATCCCGCCTTTGTGTCACCGGTTGTCCGGAGGCCTTTGCCGCTGGGGCCAGTGCGTGGCTGGGCCATCGCCCCAGGGTGAACCAGGTGGACCTGCGATCTGCCGGCGGGGCCTTCTAGGATCCGCACACAGCGGAGATGTTGTGGCAACGGTTGCTGAGCTGCTACAGCCCGTTGAGGCTGATTTGGATGCCCTCTTGGCCGATCTGCGCAGCCTGATTGGCGCGGGTCATCCGATTCTCCAGGCCGCTGCTGAGCACCTGTTTGCCGCCGGTGGCAAGCGTCTGCGGCCAGGCATTGTCTTGCTTCTCTCCAGGGCCATCGCCCCTGCCGGTGAGTTGGGCCCCCGCCACCGGCGCTTGGCCGAAATCACCGAGATGATTCACACCGCGTCGCTCGTCCATGACGATGTGGTGGACGAGGCGGCCACCCGGCGGGGGGTGGATACCGTTCACAGCCGCTTCAACCACAGGGTGGCTGTGCTGGCGGGAGATTTCCTGTTTGCCCAAGCCAGTTGGCACTTGGCCAACCTCGATGACCTGGACGTGGTGAAGCTGCTCTCCCGCGTGATCATGGATTTGGCCGATGGCGAAGTTCGCCAGGGATTGTTCCGCTACGACACGGGCCAGAGCTTCGAGACCTATCTCGAAAAAAGTTATTGCAAAACCGCCTCATTGATCGCCAATAGCTCTCGTGCCGCAGGGGTTTTAAGTGGCCTGGATCCTGAGAAACTCGATGATCTCTACCGCTTTGGCCGCCAGTTGGGTTTGGCTTTCCAGGTGGTCGATGACATCCTCGATTTCACGGGGAGTGATCAACAGCTGGGGAAACCAGCTGCCAGTGATCTGGCCTCCGGCTATCTCACGGCTCCTGCCCTGTTTGCCCTGGAAGAACGCCCTGCCCTGGCCGGCCTGATTGAGCGGGAATTCAGCGAAGCGGGAGATCTCGAGCAGGCGCTGGCGTTGGTGCGGGGCTGCGAAGCCATCCCCCGGGCCCGAGCCCTGGCCGAAGGCTTTGCCCGCGAGGCTGCAGACACCTTGGCTTGGTTGCCCCCCTCGGAGCCCCGCAGTGCCCTGCGCGCCCTGCCGGATTTCGTCCTCAGTCGGCTGTATTAGGCCGAGCTAGTAAAGCTCGAGCCCCACGGCTAAAACTTGATCTGTTCAAGGCTGTCTAAAAACAGGGTGATGCCCGGATAGGCATCGGATCGCATCTCGCCATTGAGATGGTCGGGAGGCACCACATAGACCTGGCAGCCTGCAGCGAGGGCGGCCTGGGCTCCGGCCGGGGAATCCTCAAAAGCCCAGCAGTCTTGGGGATCAACCGCCAGCCGGGCTGCTGCCAGCAAGAAAACATCTGGCTCCGGTTTGCCGGCGGTCAATTCAGGATCATCCCCATGCACCCGGGTGCTGATGCGCTTCAGCCAGGGGTGGGGTTCGGCCTTTAAGGCCACCGCATCCTTGGAGCTGCTTGTGGCCAGGGCCATGGGGATGGCCAAGGCTTCACAGCGGGCGATCAGGGCCATGGCCCCCGCCGTGGGCTTGGCGTGAATCAGCAGGGCTTCAGCAATCGGTTGGCGCACGGCCAGCAGGGCTTCGCGGCTGGGTTGGGGTAGACCCTGGTCGCCGATCCAGTGGATGACTTGCGCGGCGCAATCGCTCCTGCGCCGGCCCCGCAGTTGCAGGAATTGCTCGGGTAAGAGATTGCAGCCAAAATGTTCGGCTGCGGCTTGCCACGCCCTGGCGTGCAGCGGCTCGGTGTCGAGCAGCAGCCCATCGAGATCAAAGAGGCAGGCGGCTGGAATGGCCATACCCACCCATCCTGCAAGAGCGCCTGGCTTGGTCCGCATGCAGCGCTTGAATGGGTCCATCCCATCAGCAGCATCGGTTGACTCCATGAGCGAGGCCGCTAGCCCCAAAGTCGAAAACCCCACCATTGAATCGGTGTTGCACGAGAAGCGGGTTTTCGAACCACCTGCCTCTTTGGCGGCCACGGCCCGGATCAATTCGATGGAGGCCTATCGGGACTTGGCGGCGGGCGCCGAGTCCGATCCCGATAGCTTTTGGGGTGAGCAGGCCCGCCAGCACCTGCACTGGTTCGAGCCGTTTGACACCGTGCTCGATTGGACCAATCCTCCCTTTGCCAAGTGGTTTGAGGGGGGCACCACCAACCTCTCTTACAACTGCCTTGATCGCCACCTCGATGGTCCCCGGGCTGAAAAGACAGCCTTGATTTGGGAGGGCGAGCCAGGTGACGTGCGCACGTTCACCTACCGCGAGTTGCATCAGCAGGTCTGCCAGGCCGCCAATGCTTTGAAGGCCCTTGGGGTTGGCAAGGGCGATCTGGTGGCCCTCTACATGCCCATGGTGCCCGAGGCCGCCATCGCCATGCTGGCCTGCGCCCGGATTGGAGCACCGCATTCGGTGGTGTTTGGTGGGTTCTCCGCCGATGCCCTGCGGGATCGCCTCATCGATGGCCAGGCCAAGGCGGTGATCACCGCGGATGGGGGCTTCCGCAAGGACAAACCTGTTGAGCTCAAGGTCGCGGTGGATGCGGCCCTGGCCGGAGGGCTGGTGCCCTCAGTGCAGGTGGTGCTGGTGGTGGAGCGGATCAGGAGTGGTGCGGCGATGCAGGCCGGCCGCGACCACTGGTGGCATGAGCTGGTGGGCGCCCAGGGCGCCGATTGCCCAGCCGAGCCCATGGCCAGTGAAGACCGGCTGTTTGTGCTTTACACCTCCGGATCCACCGGAAAACCGAAGGGTGTGGTCCACACCACAGCGGGCTACAACCTCTGGGCCCACCTCACCTTCCAGTGGATTTTTGACCTCCGCGAGGACGACATCCATTGGTGCACCGCGGATGTGGGCTGGATTACGGGCCACAGCTACATCGTGTATGGCCCCCTCTCCAATGGCGCCACCACGGTGATGTACGAGGGGGCTCCCCGCCCGAGCAAGCCCGGCGCCTTTTGGGATGTGATTGAGAAACACAAGGTGACCATCTTCTACACAGCACCGACGGCGATTCGGGCGTTTGAAAAGTTTGGCCGTGCCGTACCTGACCAATACGACTTGACCTCCCTGCGCATCCTGGGCACGGTGGGGGAACCGATCAATCCAGAAGCCTGGATCTGGTACCAGCAGGTGATTGGCGGAGGCCGTTGCCCCATCGTGGACACCTGGTGGCAGACCGAAACCGGTGGGGTGATGATCAGCCCCCTGCCGGGGGCCACCCCCACCAAGCCGGGTTCCGCCACCTTGCCTCTGCCAGGCTTCGTCGCCGACATCGTCTGCCATGACGGCAACTCCCAGGGGCCTAACCAGGGGGGCTACCTGGCGATTCGTCGCCCTTGGCCCGGGATGATGCGCACGATCCATGGCGATCCAGAGCGCTTCCGCAAGAGCTACTGGGAGGAAATTCGCCCCGCCGATGGCTCCTCCCTCTATTTCGCCGGTGATGCCGCGCGGCGTGATGAAGATGGCTATTTCTGGGTGATGGGCCGGGTCGACGACGTCATCAATGTGAGCGGCCATCGCCTTGGAACGATGGAGATCGAGGCCGCGCTTGACAGCCATTTCGCCGTAGTGGAGTCAGCGGTGGTGGGGATACCCGATGACCTCAAGGGCGAAGCCATTCAGGCTTTTGTGATCCTGGAGGCGGGACGCAGTGGTGACGAAGCCCTTGTCTCGGAATTGCGCGGCCACGTGGCCCAAGAGATCGGAGCGATTGCCCGCCCCGACAAGATCACGTTCACCGAGCACCTCCCAAAAACCCGTAGCGGCAAAATCATGCGCCGCATCTTGCGCTCCCTCGCCGCAGGAGAGGAGGTGACGGGCGACACCAGCACCCTCGAGGACCGCTCGGTGCTGGAATCCCTGCGGGTTTAAGCCCCGGACCACTGGCTAATCAAATCCGCCAGGCGATCCACGGAGCGTTGCTTGGCGGGGTCATCCGCCCAGCTGCCGAGAAGGTTTTGGCGCAGCCCGGCACTGGCCGGGGTGAGGTGGTCGCCTGGCAACTCCCTGAGCTCGGAATCGTCCTCAGGCCTCGATTGCAGGGCACCGAGCAAGCGGGAGCTTTGGTCGATGCCGTCGCGGGAAAAGCGCACGAGCAGGTTGCGGGGTTGGAGGTAGCTGGTTTCCACCTGCAGCAAAGTTTCCTGGGGTGATGGGCTGAACTCACTGCGGAAGCCAAACTGCTGGCCCATCTCCGCCAGGAGCGGAACCGAGCGCTCGGCCGAAAAGTTGTTGAAGCTCAGGGCCGCCAGGCCGTCGCAGCCCCTGCCGCCATCGGGGGCGAGCAAATGGAGCTTGCAGCCCAGGCTGTGGCCGAGGCGGAGGCAGGGGCGGCCATCGGGGTTGGGGAGCTGGCTGCGCAGGCTGCGGAATTGGCGCCAGGCCGCATTGGCTTGGCCCTGGTGGTCAAAGCCCGGCACATAGCTCCAGGTGGCGATCTGCCAGCCCCGCAGGGCCAAGGCCTCCAGGAGGCGCCGATAGCTCAGTTGGGGTTTGGCGGCCAGGTAACTGCCCCCAATGAATTGAATGAGCCCTTTGTTCACCCCTGGGTTCGTTTGCTCGCCATGGGGAAGGTTGGAGGGGGCCAGCAACCACAGATCCCCCTGTTGCTGCCAGCGGGCCATGGCGATCAGGACCCCAGGGATTGCAGGGCAGCCTTGGCCTCCCGCAGGTGGGCAGGCCCGTCCAGCAAATTGTTGAAAATGTGGCGAATCACGCCGCTGCCATCGATCACGTAGGTGACCCGCCCAGGAAGCAGGCCCAACACGTTCGGTACCCCAAAGGCCTTGCGCAGCCCATTGGCCTGGTCCACAAGCAGGGGGTAGGGCAGTTGGTGGCGGGTGGCAAAGCGCTGGTGGCTGCCTGCATCATCCCCACTCACGCCCCATACATCAGCGCCAAGGGATTGCAGTTCGGCGTAGTTGTCGCGGAAGGCGCAGGCCTCCATGGTGCAGCCCGGGGTGTCGTCCTTGGGATAGAAGAAGAGCACCAGGGCTTTGCCGTCCAATTGGTCGCTGCGGCGCTCGGTTCCGTTTTGATCGCGCAGGGCAATCAATGGGGCCCTATCTCCAACGGCAAGGGGCATGGCGGCAGTTCGATGCATCGAGGAGTGTTGGCGTGAAGCCTAGGCAGCGGGTTTGCCCTGGTGGCCAGGATTTATTTGGTGGACCAGATTTGACCTGCCCCTTGCATCACCTGGGAGCATGGGGCAGTGCTTGGGGGCTCCGATGGGAGAACAGCCCGATCTTTG
>CAIYSK010000241.1 GCA_903928835.1 uncultured cyanobacterium | reverse complement strand
GTTCGCTGATGGTCCCCTGTGGTCGCCTCCTGTTTATCTGCATTTTCTTATTTTCAACGTTCGTACGGGCCTCGAGGATATTCTGTTGACTTCTGTACGCCACGACGTAAGGATCTATTTGCGCCTTCCCTTTTTGCCTATCTGGTTGAGCAGGCTGAGCGCGAAGGGGAACCATTGTAAAGCATGATTGTTGACATTCTCTACAAGGACTATGATTTGCATCCTGCCGATCCTTCTTTGTCTTCGGTGGAAGTTTGACTGCTTGTGAGGCCATCTACGAACTTGTTGAGACTGGACTTTTGGGGTTCGATTTTTGTGGATAGATGCTAGAGATTCAAGTGTTGGACGCAGAGCTGGGCCATCCAGAATGGTCTAGCTATCCACTCAATCAGGGGTGAATGGATGTTCAGATTTATGGCAAACAGTCGTGATTGCGCCGTAGCTGCTGGGCACTCCTGTTCTGCGCCGTTTTTGAGCCCGATCACGATGACGGGGCATAGGTCCTGTAGGGATGTCCTATCCAGCCCCTGCGCTCCCAGCCCCAAACCCGATGCAATCTCGCCTGCTTGCTTCTGCCGCCACCCTGGTCGGCCTCATGGGTGCAGGCTTCCTGAGCTCCAATGCATCCGTGCAAACGGCCCAGGCCCAAACCCAAAGGGTTGTCAGCAGCCCAACTGCCGGGGTGATCTGTGACCCATTTGGGCCGACCTGCTATGACCGTCAGGGAGCATCAGTGCGTTATACCCAGGCGTATTTCGGCAATAACGCTGCCAACAGGCTGAGCTCCAAACTGCGGAAAAAAGCGGTTGCCAGCGACGTGATGCTCAGCAACGGAACCCTCTGTGATTTCAGGGCCGCCACCTGCTGGAGCGATGGTTGGCGCAAGGGCCAAGTGTCCACCCAACTCAGCCAACAACTCTTTGGTTGGACGGCCTCTTCGATTACCGGTTACGGCAATGCCCTCCAGGGTCTGGAAACTCCAAGGGTGGGAGTTGTTTGTGATTCGAGCACCAAGACCTGCTACGACCAGGCCGGTCTGTCGACGGGGCTAACGCGGGACTACTTCGGTGCCTATGCCGAACAGACAGCCCTGCGCAGCCTGGCTGGCCAAATGCCCCCGCAACAGTTCCCCCTCAGCAATGGCAGCTTCTGTGACGTGAACGTGCGCACCTGTTGGATTGATATGTGGAGCCGCCAACAGGTGAATTCAGTCCTCACCAACCAACTCTTCATCGCTGGAGGGATCGGTAGTAATCAACCGACCGAGTCTCAAAGCAGTAGCACCGTGACCCGACAAGCCCAATGCACCATCAGCCGCTGGTTCCAAACGCTATTTCGCGGCAACTGTGAATTACGCGAAACAACCAACAACTTGGGACGTCTTTTGGACCTGAACCTCCAGGACGGTTCGCGCTACAGCATCAGCCGGCCCCAGACAGGCAACTTTCAACTCACCGATCCCATGGGAAAAATCTGGCCGGTACAGGTACGCGACCAGGGGCAAACGGTGAGCTTCAGCTGGTCGGATCGGATGCTCAGCGTGAGCGACCAAGGCACCACCAACACCGGGCTCAGCTTGGGAGACCTGATCAACCGGTTGCTGGGCCAATAGGGCCTCAGGGGCTGGAGGAAGCAAGACCCACACGGAGGGGGCAAAGGTGACCAGAATCAATGCCTCCGGAATGTTTACGCATGCTGATCCCTTTCTCTCCCTTCACTGCAGCCAAGATTGCTGGGCTTCAGGCCACGGTTGTCCTGCTGCTGATCCTGTTGATGAAGTCCAACCTGCTCAGGATCAAGATGTCCCTGGTCGGGAGCTTGGTGGGCTTGGTCCTGTTGGCTGGTTTTCTAGCCACAACTGGCGTGCTAGCAGCCGTGGCGGCAGGTTCCATCATCTATGGATTGAACCAAAAAAGGTCGCAATCACAAGCAGTCTGATTCTCAACTCGACGGCAGAAAATTTATGTCGTCCAAAGACATCCGAAAACCCGCATGGCAAAGTAAGAGGAGATTTAAGACCCAGCACCATTTCCT
>CAIYSK010000240.1 GCA_903928835.1 uncultured cyanobacterium | reverse complement strand
GGCCGTGGCCTGGATCGCCGTTTGGGCTTGTCCGGGGCTGATCGCCACGGTGACCAGCGGTTCGATCTGCCACTGGCCTGATCGCTCCACCTCGACCAGCTCCAGCTCGGCGCGGCCATGGCTGGCCCGGTTGTTTTGCAACCGCGGTTTGCGCCGCCAAATCAGGATTTGGGCCTGGCCTGGTTCGTCGGCGCGCTGAATGGGCAGCACCTGCTCCCAGCTGGCCAGGGCGGCTGCGACGGCCCCAAGCCAGCGTTGATCCCACAGGGCTGAGGGGCCCGTGGTGTCTCCCGGTTCGATCCAAACGCACCAGGGGGCCAGGGTCGGCCAGCCGTAGGGGGTGGGGCGCAGCCGTTCCCGGTAATCCGGGGGGAGCCCCCCGGTGGAGGGGGGGCTTGAGGCGGGGATCGGCGCCGGGGTGATCCCGGGGCCTGGCGGCAAGGCCCTGGCTGCCTCTGGCCTCTGGCAGGCGCCCGCATTTCCCGCCGCTAGGCCGAGGGCCAGGCCGATGGCGATAGCCCTGAATTGCATCAGCCCGGCAGGCCAACCCCGCGGGCCATCAGGGTGGCCATGAGGGGAATGGCGGCAAAGCCCACCAACTCAATGTTCAAGATCCAGGCCAGCCGTTTGGCCAGGGCTTCGCTCACCTGGGGTAGTTCGCCCTTGCGCAAAGGAATGGCCCAGAGGATGTAGGTGATGGTGGGGTACAGCGAGAGGCCTCCAACGGCGAGGTAAACCCCCACCTTCCACCAGAACAGCGGATTTTCGGTATAGAACTCGCTTCCCTGGCCGAAATAGAGCACCCGCAAGATGCCGCTTCCCAGCAGGGCAAGGGCGGCTATGCCATAGACCACATCGGTGATCACCATCAAGGTGGCGTCCTGCTTGCTGGGGTTGGCCTTGATCAGGCGCCTCTCCAATACCAGGGCACCGAAGCAGAGCATGAAGCTCACGTAGTGCACGTAGGCAACCCCGGCGCTCGAGAGCAGGTCGGCGGGGATGGCGGCCAGGCCAGTCATGGACGAGTTGCAGTGGTGGCAACCGTAATGGGTGAGCCCACAAGGGTGAGGCTTTGCTGTCGAGAGACTGTCAGGAGATTGGCGTCAAGAGATTGGCGCCAAGAGGTCTGCCTAGATTGATTGAACTGACTAGGCCAGGTATGCCGAGTGCATTGAGTGCCTATCTCGGTGAAATTGGTCGCTACCAATTACTGACCCCCGAGCAGGAGCTCACCCTCGGCCGCAAGGTGCAGGCTTTGGTGGTGCTTCAGGAGCGCTGCCAAGATGCCCAAGGGCAAGGTCCTGGTTGCGTGTACGACGTCCTGGAACGGCGCACCATGCGGCTTGGTCAGCGGGCCAGGCAGCACATGATCACGGCCAATTTGCGCCTGGTGGTGAACCTCGCCAAGCGCTATCAAAACAAGGGGCTGGATTTGTTGGATTTGATTCAAGAAGGCAGCTTGGGACTGGCCAGGGCCGTCGAGAAATACGACCCCACCAGGGGCCATCGTTTTAGTACCTATGCCTATTGGTGGATTCGGCAGGGATTGCATCGGGCCCTCTCGACCCAGAGCCGCACCATCCGTATTCCCACCAATGTGAACGAACAGCTCACCCGCTTAAGGGCCGCCAGGGCCTGCTTTTTGCAGGCCAATGGCATGGGGCCCAAAGCGGCCCAGCTGGCCCAGCTGTTGTCCATGCCCCTGGACCAGGTGGAGGAGTTGTTGGGCTTCGAGCTGCGCGGTATCAGCGTGAGCTTGCAGGGCCCGGTCAACGCCATGGACGATGGGTTGGCCTTGCTGGATCTGGTGCCCAGTGACGCCATGGCGCCCATGGAGCTCGCCGAACAGGCCGAGCGCTCGGCCTCGGTGTGGACGCTGCTGGACCACTCCACCATGACGGCGAAGGAGCGCCGGGTGGTGGTGCTGCACTTTGGTTTGGATGGCGGCAACGACTCGCGGACCTTGGCCCAGGTGGCTCGGGAGCTCGATTGCAGCCGGGAGTACTGCCGCCAGGTGGTGCAACGGGCGCTGGTGAAGCTGCAAAGCAGGGGCGTTGAAATTGGCTTGATCGAAGCCGTTTAGGCGTCAGGCTGGAGGCATCCGTGGTGTTGCCCCTGTGACGTCCCCTGGCCAGGCTGAGCCCCTTCATGCCGAAGTGCTGGAAAGCACCGTGGTCGACGAGGCCCTATTGCTGCGTTTGCTGCGCCGGTCCGGTCGCCTGGTGGCCCGGCCGGCCTTGGAATGCCTCGAATTGATCTTGGATCCCCAGACTCCCTATCCGATCAAAGCCACCGTGCTCGCAGCTTTGCTGTATCTGATGGTGCCCATGGATTTGATTCCGGATTTCATCCCGGCGGCGGGCTTCAGCGATGATCTGGTGGCTTTAACAACGTTGTTGGGTCTTTGTGCCCGTCATCGCACCCCGGCTATTCGCCTTCGTGCCCAACGCAAACTGGATCGGTGGTTTCCCCTTGGCCGCTGATTTGCTCGGTACTTGATCCTGATGTCGACGTCCATCCTTACCAGCGACCAGTTGGATGACCTCCAATCGTTTTTGAAGGATTGGTTGCGCCACACCGGTCGCACCCAGGCCGATTTGCGGCGGGCCCTGCAGGCCAGTTCAATTCGCATGCCCGTGCTGCTGGAGGTGCTCAATCGCACCTACAGCCGCGGCGGATTGGATGGTTTGGCCCAGCAGCTTTGCGGCATTGAAGAGCTTTGGCAGCACGAAGACGGCTGGCCAGCCGGTGAGGAAGGTGAAGCCCCTAAGACCTCTGGGCGCATCAGCCTGGATGATTCCCTGGGGCAGTTGGATTTGCTTCTGGAGGAAATACGCTTGGATCAGGCCTCCTAACCCTCGGACCCAGGCAAAGTGGAGCCAACGACCCATTCCCCCATGCGTTTGCGTGCCTTGCTGATGGCATCTGCCCTTCTGGTGGCCATTGGGCCTATGCCGGTGCAGGCCCAGGCCCAACGGTTTCTCTGGAGCCCGGGGCCATCCGTTGGACCTGAAACCAAGATCGAGCCCACCAATTGCGTCATGGGTGCGGACGGTTCGATTACCTGCGACACCCGCCTGGTGAATCCGCCCAGCGATACCAAGGCCAAGGCCCAGCTCGATGGCTTCAACAACTGATTCTCACCAGCTGATCCGATGAAGCGCCTCCGTCGCGTTTGGAATGACGTTGAGTTCCTGGAGGTCATGGATCGGGGTGAGCAGCAGCTCGCCAAGGTGCTGAGCCTGGTCTTGTTGGTGGTGATGGTG
>CAIYSK010000239.1 GCA_903928835.1 uncultured cyanobacterium | reverse complement strand
CGGCCTGCGCATGCCCGATGGCATCGCCGCTTTCCAAGCCATTGGCAAGGACGGCACCAGCCAAACCTTCACCGTCATCGCCAACGAAGGAGATACCCGGGTGCGCCCCGATGGGGACTACACAGTCGATGGCACAACCACGAAAGATTCCACTGTCTTCGTTGACGAGCTGCGCTCAGGCGTCACTGGCACCAGCCCTGACAACCGTCTAAAGATCATTACAGATCTAGGCAACTACGACACAACAAATGACACCAGCCCCACAAAACTAATCTACGAACAAAAGTTCGTCTTTGGCGGCCGCTCGATCTCGATTCTCGATTCCCTGGGCAACGTGATTTGGGATAGCGGCGATGCGATTGATAAGGCCGCCATAGCCGCTGGCACCTACGACGATACCCGCTCGGACGACAAGGGCTCGGAACCCGAAAACGTCACCGTAGCAACAATTGACGGCAAAATCTATGCGTTTGTGGGACTTGAGCGCAGTGGTGGTGTGGCTTTATTTGACATCACCGATCCCTATAATGCAACCCTGGTCAAGTACCAACCCTCAGGAATTGGAGTAGTCTCACCAGAAGGCCTAATCATTATCCCAGCAGACAAAAGTCCGAACGGAAAAACCCTGCTGGTGACCAGCAATGAGGTGAGTAAACAGCTAGAAATCAGCGATCAAGGATATACCTTGCAGTTGCTGCACTACTACGGTGAGAGCGGCATGCTCGGCACCAAGACGGCCCCAATCATGGGCGCCCTGATCGATAAGTTTGACGATCAATATGTCAACACCCTAGTGGTTGGCGAAGGCGATAGCTTCATTCCTGGCCCCTGGTTAGTGGGTGGTGCCGATCCGTCCTTGAACGCCCTTGCCCCCCTGGGTGACACCAGCTCCGTCGACGCCAAGAGCGATGGTGTCACCGCCCTGGGCCGCCCGGACGTGGCGATCATGAACCTGTTCGGCACGGACGCGTCGGCCTTGGGGAACCATGAATTTGACCTGGGCTCCCCGGTACTCAGCAGTGCCGTGAGCGCCTCCGGCACTTGGAAAGGAGCCCAGTTCCCCCTGATCACGTCCAACCTGGACTTCAGCGGTGACAGCTCCCTCAAGGGAATGGCCGATACGAGCTTGGGAGGCACCGGTGGCGCCTATGCCGGGAAGGAAGCATCAGAGATCAAGGCCAAAATTGCCCCCTATACCGTTGTCACCCAGGGGGGCGAAAAGATCGGCATCGTTGGCGCCACAACATGGGATCTACTGACCAAGTCTTCGCCAAATGGCACCAAGGTTCTTGATGACGGCAATCCGGCCACAAGCGATCTTCAGGAAGTGGCGGCCTATGTGCAGGCTTCCGTTGACAAGTTAATCGCTGCTGGGGTCAACAAAATCATCATGATCGACCAGCTAGACAGCGTGATCGATCGCAACAAAGAACTCGCCCCCCTGCTAAAGGGCGTGGATGTGATGGTGGCTGGTGGTGGCCATGAACGCCTGGGTGATGCAACCGATACGGCCGTGCCCTTCAATGGCCATGACGCGAACTTCATCCCCGAGGGCTACCCGATAGTCGTCAAGGATGCCGATGGCAAAGACACCCTGATCGTCACCTCTGACACGGAGTACTCCTACCTGGGACGGCTAGTCGTTCGCTTTGACAGCAACGGCAATGTGGTTACCTCGGCACTCGATCAGACCATTAACGGTGCCTACGCCTCCAGCGAAGCCTCCCTGCAAGCCGCCTACGGCAGCAATAAAACAAGTTCGGAAATCATCACCACCAGCACAATCGGCAAGGCGGTCGCCGAGATCACCAACGCGATTGACAAGGTCATCGCGATCAAGGACAGCGCCATCTTTGGCTACACGAATGTCTATCTCGAAGGCGACCGAGTCTATGGCCGTGCCCAGGAAGTGAACCTCGGCAATCTGTCAGCCGATGCCAACCTCTACGCCGCCAGCCGCATTCTTCCCGCCGGCACGGTGCTGGGCTCCCTGAAAAATGGTGGAGGCATTCGCGCCTCAATCGGCAGCGTCGATGCCGATGGCACCAAGGAGCGCCCCGCAGAGACCAGTGTCAAACCCAACGGCGCCATCTCCCAACTGGAAGTGGAGAACGCCCTGCGCTTCGACAACAAGCTAATGGTGTTTGACACCAATGCAACTGGACTGCTGGCAATACTGAACCATGCAGCCGGTCTCTCCGCAGGCAATGGCGGCTATGCCCAGATTGGTGGCGTGCGCTTCTCCTTTGATCCCACGAAGGACGCCGGCAAGAAAGTCCAAGATGTCGCCATCTACGACCTCGGCGGCAACCTGGTAGCCAAGGTGGCCGATAACGGTGTGATTCTGGCTTCCGCACCTAAAACCATCACCCTCTCCACCCTGAACTTTATGGCCCAGGGTGGCGATGGCTATCCAATCAAGGCCAATGGTGAGAACTTCCGTTATCTGCTGAGCAATAGCAATGGTTCAGTCTCCGTATCCGCTGCAATTAGCGAAGACCTAGATTTCTCGGCAGCAGCAACCTATGCCGCCTATCCGAACGTGCTTGGCGAACAGGAAGCCTTCAAGTCCTACCTGAAGGCCTTCCATGGCACCCCTGAGCGCGCCTACACCGCTACCGACACAATTCAGGCCGCCGACCAACGCATTCAGAACCTCGGCGTCAAGCCCCTCGACACCGTATTGCCTGACAGCAACAGCCCCCTGCTCAAGGCGCGGGTGAACGGGCTCAAGGTCTCGGAAGTTCTCACCATCGGTGAGGCCG
>CAIYSK010000238.1 GCA_903928835.1 uncultured cyanobacterium | reverse complement strand
TGAACGGCGACACGTTGGCTCTCGCAAAGAACAGGCAGGGCGCCTTGCTGTTGGCCCCATCTGTTCCAGCCAGCACCAAATTGGCGGGGTTGATCACCGTTTCGATCAGTCCACCGACCGCCGGGATCACGACCGTGGCGGCATTCACAAAGGTGCCGGTACTGCCGTCCTTAAGCAGAGGCGCCAGGGCCAGCACCACCGTGATTGGACTGCCTGCCCCCGGGTGGGAGGTCACAAGGGTGACCTGCTCGGCCGCATCTAGGGGCGTTGAGAGCCGCACCACCTCATTGCTCAGGCGCGTGCGCTCAAGCGGATCGGTGGCGGTGCTGTTGATCCAACCCACCAGGGTGGTGAGGGCATCAAGGCGCTTATTCGCCAGGGGAGCCATGGGATTGTCCTCGTGAGAAGGGGAGAAATTGAGCTTGAAAGGGGAAATTGCTTATGGAAGCTGGGCTTAAGCCACGGCCGGGCCGATGTTGTAGAGCCTCGCTGCCGCCTTGTCGTCGCAAACGGCAAAGCCCACGTACCAATCCACCCGGGTGCGAAACACCGGGGCGTCTTGCACTTCGCCGAAATCGCGGACCGAGATCCCGTAGCGACCTTCAAACGGGCCCTGGAGGCCGGTCATCAGTTCATCGCCAAAGGAGCAGCAGTAAAAGGACGTGGTCTTGCCGGCCTCACCAAAACCGAGCACGTCCTGGCCATTGGCGTCCTGGTCCACCACCAGGATCTCGACGTCCTCAAACCAGTGGCGGCCATCCATCACCTGGTACAGCTCACCGCCCACATCGCGGCAGGCGGCACTGATCTGGCGCCGGCCCGCCTTGCTGGTGATCAGCACCTTCTCGCCGCCGTTGGCGTTCACCGCATCAACAAGTTGCTCGATGCGGGTCAACTTGACGGTGCCGCCGCCGTTATCAACGGTCTGCACCCCACCGGGAAGGAGCCGTTTGCTCAGGCCGTTAAAGGCCCTTGGATCGAAATTGGCATCGCCATTGAGGATCGCCGCCTCCAGGGTCAGCCGCATCGAGCGCACCTTTTGTTCGGTCTGGGACGCCCGCGCTTCTGAGCCGTTGAGATCAACGATCGAGCGGTCCACATCCAGGTCACCGCCAAACAGGTGCACGAACTCGGTTTCATTCGCCACCGCCCCGTAGTCGCGCCGGTAGCCCTCGTTCACGGCCCGGAAGCCGACCCGCGGCAGTTTTTTCTCCTTGGCGAACTTGAGCGCCCCACCGGTGAGATTGCGGAACGGCAGGCGGCGAATCAGTTGCCCTTCTGAGAAGGTGCGGATCACGGCCAGCCGTTCCACCCGCGTCTCGTGTTTGGCCGCCTCGATCAATGTCAGGCCCATGCTCACCCCGGGGCCAGGCCCCAGCAACGTCCCCAGCTATTGCCACGGCCACGGCACGGCCGGGGGCCGTTTCTATTTTTTGGACAGCACTCCAGCTGAGTTACTGATCCACCCCAGCGACGGACCTTTACATCACCGTCTTGGAGCT
>CAIYSK010000237.1 GCA_903928835.1 uncultured cyanobacterium | reverse complement strand
GATAAAGCATCCCAAAGGTGGGATGGTTGAGGTATCGCTCTGTGCTCACTCCGTCTGTAGCGCTTATGCCATTAAAGGGCACCGGCTTTCCAGCGCAGGAGCAGCAACACCACCAACCCTCCGCAACCGAAGACGTTGGGCAGTAAGGCGGCGGGAGCCATTTGGTGCAACTGATCTGCCGAAACCCAATAGCCCCCTCGGGCCATCAAAGCCTCCGCCCCCTGCTCAGCCCGCAGCAACACGTTGGCCAGGAGCCGCTCGCCCAGGGCCAACACCAAGCCCAAGCAACCCCGCCAACCCAGGCTCTTGAAATTCACGGCACGGGTGGCCAGCGAGCGCAACAGATTTTGCAGTTCTTCTTGCACCAAGGGCAAAAAACGCAGGGCCAGCAGCAACGTGAAACCCAAGCGCTCCACGGGCCAGCCCAGCCTGACCAAAGGATGGAGCAGCCAACTGATCGCCCACACCAGCTCTTCAGGCGGGGTGGTGAGCAGGAGCAGGTTGGCGCTATGCACCAGGGTGAACAGCAAGGTGGCGCCATTGAGGCCAAGCTCGGCCGAGCGCCGGCTCACCGAAATCGGCCCCCAGCGGGCCAGTTCCCAGGCTTCCCCGGCCCGCTGGGGCGGCGCGCTCTGGGGGGCACCCGGGGCCAGCCGCACTTCGCTGGGCGGGCGTTGCAGGGGCGCCGCCGGCACCGAGCCCTCGGGCAACACCGCCGAAAGCAAACCCACCAGCAGAGCCAACACCACCAGGGCAGGCAAGCTGCGGCGCCAAAGCCGCCAGGGCAAGCCACTGGCCGCGGTGATCAGCAGCAACAGCCCCACCAGGGCAAGGCGCCAGATCGGTCCGGCCAGGATGGGGGTGATTAAAAAGGCCAGGGTCCAGGCGAGCTTGATCCGCGGATCCAGCTGCCGCAGCCAGCTACCGCGGCTCCCCTGCTCCTCGGCCACGAATTGGCCGATCGGCAACTGCCGCAGCCAATCCATCAGCGGCGCGCTTGCTGGCGGGCCAACTCCTTCTCCGCATCCCGCTGCTGCTTCCCGCGCCAAAACAGCTTGATCGGGGTGCCCTCAAAGCCCAAACCTTCGCGGATCTGGCGTTCCACGTAGCGGCGATAGGTGTCGCCAAACAGCTTGGGCTCGTTGACAAACAGGGTGAAGCTCGGGGGCCGCACGGCCACCTGGGTGCCGTAGTAGATGCGGCCCTGGCGACCACCGCGGCTGGTGGGGGGCGAGCGCCAACTCACGGCCTCCTGGAGCACCTCATTCACCACCGAGGTGGACACCCGGCGGCGGTGCTGCTCCACAGCTAGCAGGGCCAAGGGGAAAATCGCCTGGACCCGCTGGCCATTGAGGGCCGAGGTAAACAACATCGGAGCCCAATCCAGGAAGTAGAGCTTGGCGCGCAGCTCCTTTTCCATGGCCGGCATGGTGTGGCTGTCTTTCTCGATGGCATCCCATTTGTTCACCACCACCACGCAGGCGCGGCCGTCTTCTTCGATGCGGCCGGCGAGGCGCTGATCCTGTTCGGTGACGCCATCGAGGGCATCAATCACAAGCACGCAGATATCGGAGCGCTCGATGGCCTTGAAACTGCGGTTAATGCCGAAGTATTCGGGGCCGTAATTCACCGAACGGCGGCGGCGTATGCCGGCCGTATCGAGCAATTTCCAGGTTTTGTCTTCCCGCTCAATCGTGGTGTCGATGGTGTCGCGGGTGGTGCCCCGGATCGGGCTCACGATCGCCCGGTTCTCCCCACAAACCGCATTCAGCAGGCTGGATTTGCCCACATTGGGCCTGCCAATAATCGCAAGTTGAATGGGCTCCTCCTGGCCTTCGATCAGTTCGGTGGCCGGCAAAAAGCTGATCACCTTGTCGAGCAGATCGCCGGTGCCGGCGCCGTGAATCGCTGAAATGGGATAGGGCTCGCCTAAGCCCAGGGTCCAAAAATCGGCCGCCATGGCCAGACCCGCATCCGGTGACTCGCACTTGTTCACCGCCAGCAGGGTGGGAACCCCTTGGCCCCGCAGCCACTCGGCGATCGATTGATCCGCCCCGGTCAGACCCTGTTGACCATCGACGATCACCAGGGCCACGGAGGCTTCCGCCAGGGCGAGGTTGGCCTGCTCGCGAATTTCGGGCAGGAATTCACTGTCGTCGTCGAACACCAAACCGCCCGTATCCACCACCTTGAAGGTGCGGTCGCCCCAATACCCCTCCTGGTAGGTACGGTCCCGGGTAACCCCCGGTTGGTCGTGAACAATGGCTTCCCGGCTGCGGCAGAGCCTGTTCACCAAGGTGGATTTGCCCACGTTGGGCCGGCCAATGATGGCCACTACTGGAAGCGCCAAAACGGCTTATCCCTGTCTACTGGTCGTTGATTGACCCTACAGAGCGATGGTGCCCGCCTCCAAACCCCGTCTCCAACCCCTAGCTCATCCCACGGGTAAATCGCCGGGGTGACCGGCGACCGGATCGGCAGGGGCGTCCCTTAAGGCCGGCAGGGGTCCTATTTCTGCCAGGGGCTCGCCCCGCTCGGCCAGGTGGGCCAGCAACCAATTCACGGCTGTGGCCCGGCGGGTGCGCCTGGGGTAGAGCTCACCAATGGTGTAGCCGGCAAAGCCCAGTTGCTGCTTGAGCAATTGCTTGTGCTCTTTGGCAATCGAGCGGGTGAGGCGCACGCTTGCGGGCCGCTCGGCAATGAACTGGGGCTCCACAGGGAACGACTCCAGCCAATCGGCGCCCGCCCCGGGGCCGGCGCTCCAAACGCCGGAGCCATCGGGCGTATAACCCAGGCGCGGCCAGATCAACTCACACACGAAGCGATCGCTGGTGCGGTCGGCCAACACAGCTTCCAGTAGGGCCCGGCTCAGGGGGAAGGCCTCGGCCGTGGTGGCGGCTGGCACAGGGGGCAAGGCAGCGAGCCCTGAGAATGGATCCACGATGGTCCTCTTTTCAAGTCCACTCGAGCTGGCAGGCAATGGCACGCCCCGCCAGCTGGGCTGCCGGGTGTTGCAGTCGCCGCTGGCGGGGGTGAGCGATCGCATTTTTCGCGGCCTGGTGCGCCGCTGGGCTCCCGATGCCCTGCTGTTCACCGAAATGGTGAACGCCACGGGTCTGGAGCTGGGCCACGGGCGCCAAAAGGTGGAGGAGCTCAGCGAGGAGCCGGGGCCCGTGGGGGTGCAGCTGTTTGATGTGCGGCCGGCGGCCATGGCGGAGGCGGCCAGGCGGGCCGAGGCCGAGGGCGCCTTTTTGATCGACATCAACATGGGCTGCCCGGTGAAAAAAATCGCCAAAAAAGGCGGCGGCAGTGGCCTGATCCGCGATCCCGAGCTGGCGATGCGGATCGTGGCGGCGATCGCCGCGGCCGTGCAGATCCCGGTCACGGCCAAAACCCGACTGGGATGGTGCGGCAGCAGCGCCGATCCCGTGGGTTTTGCCACCCAGCTGCAAAACGCTGGAGCCCAACTGCTCACCCTGCATGGCCGCACCCGGGAGCAGGGCTTCAAGGGCCAGGCCGATTGGGCGGCGATTGCCCAGGTGAAAGCAGCCCTCACCATCCCGGTGATCGCCAATGGCGACATCCACACCGGCGCCGACGCCCTGCGCTGCCTTGCCCTCACCGGTGCCGATGGGGTGATGGTGGGGCGGGCCACCATGGGAGCTCCCTGGATCGTGGGCCAAATCGATGCGGCCCTCAGCGGGCGCCCCGAACCGGCCACCCCGGGGCCCCATCAACGGCTACTGCTGGCCTCTGAGCATCTCCAGGCCCTGGTGGCCGCCAAGGGGGAGCACGGCCTGCTGATCGCCCGCAAACACATGGGCTGGACCTGCCAAGGGTTTGCCGGCGCCGCCCCCCTGCGCCAGGCCCTGATGCGGGCGCCCACCTCGGCTGAGGCCCTGGCCTTGCTTGATCAAGCCCTAAGGCAAGAAGCCCTACGGCAAGACCTTGGGCCAACCCTGGCGGATCAGTAGGAGGGAGAAGTAGGGCTGCTCGTCAGCCGGCATGGCAGCGGCGCTCGCCAGGAGCTGGTCGGGCCAGCCCACCCGCTGGGCAAACAGCGACCCCTCCAGCAAGCCGCGGGCATCCAGGGCCTGGCGCACCCAACTCCAGCGGTGGCCAAGTTTGAGCAGGGCCAGGACCCAGTGGGAGGCCGCAGCCTGCTCCAGCAGGGGCTCCAGCTCCGCCAGGGTGTCGGGGGTGGGGCGAACCAGCAGGCCCTCCTGCTGCAAGGCCAGGGGCCAAGGCATCGCCAGGCTCGAAGCGGCCGCTGCGGCCGCCGCCACCGAGGTAATGCCCGGGATCACCGTCACCGGGCAGGTCGGATGGCGCTGCGCCATGGCCAGCAAGACATAGGAGGCGCTGGCAAAGAGGGAGGCATCCCCCTCACAGAGCAGCACCACCGAAAACCCCTCGTCCACGGCCGCCGCCAGCTGGTCGGCCCCGTCATGCCACGCATCGATGCGGGGCTGGGCATCAGCCACCATCGGAAACAGCAGGGGTAGCCGCCTCTGGTGGCTTTCGATCCATGGCGCCGCAATCGTGGCTGCCATGCCAACGGCCCCCTCCCGGGCCACCGGGTAGGCCACCACATCGGCCGCCCCAATCGCCCGAACCGCGGCGACCGTGAGCAGGTTGGGATCCCCTGGGCCGACGCCCACCAGGGTGAGGCCAGGATTCAAACCGAGGGTGAGCCCTGGCTCAACGCTGGAGGAGATGGTCATGGCAGGGCCCCGGGATTACCAGAGGAAGTGGTGGCCGTCATCTGGATGGACAGGGGCCTCCACATTGAACCGACGGCGCACCTCGTCCAGGGGCACAGGGGCGAGGGCGACGTGATCCACCAAGGAGAAATCCCCACTGCAGCGGCTACCGCGGGCCATCTCTTGGGCCAGCACCTGGGCTGCCAAAGGGGTATCCAAGCTCGCCCTGGTGGGTTCAATGGTGGGATTGGCACTCACAAAACCGGCTTCGTGGGTGATCAGCGAAGCCAGCAAGGCACTTTGGTTGATCGGGTTGTCCTGCATGGCCAGCTGGAAGGCACTGAGGGCAATTTCCCCGGCATCGGTGACGGCAATTCCTGCAATCACATGGGTGCTGTCATGGGCCACATAGAGGTGGTTCAACGCACAGGGCTCCAGACCAGGAATGGGGATGCCAAAACTCTCGTAGTAGTGCATCAGCCCCCGGCCAAAGGAACCCTCCGGAAGCTCGGAAAACCCCTGAATCCTGCGGGCCAGATCCAACTCCGGTTCCGTGGCAGAAGCCGGCTCCCCGGCCAGGGTGGGCTCCGCGCGCAGCGGCAGAAACCTGTTGAAGGTTCGGGCCACATCGGCAGCAGCCTGCTGGATGCCTTGATCCATCAGATCTTTCGCCACCCTGCGGGCTGCGCTGGTGACACCCAGCGCCCCGGCGTAGGCCTCGCCCAAATGGAGTTGCTCTGGGGTCTGGGGATGACGGCAGAACTCCAGGGTCACCTGAAGTTGGTGGAAGGTCTGGCGATCTTGGGGATCACCCAACCAAGACACCAGCTCCACCGGCCCGAGCGGCTCGAGACGATCAACCGCCAGCTCGGGCCGGGCCCAAAGGTGACTGACAAATGCCTGCAACAGCCTCCGCTGCTCAAGGGTGGGGCCTTCGTTGGCGGAAACACTTCCCAACAGGCCCCTGGCCACTGGTTCCACAAGGGACGGCGCAACGATCAGGGCCATGGGCTACCAGGGGGTATGCAGGCCATTTTCTAGGGTTGGCCGCAGCAGGGAATGCCCCATGAGCCTTCTGGCCATCTACCCCCATGCCAGCTCGCCTGGTGTTGCAGCGCCCCTGCCTGAGCTGATTACCAGTGACGCCTCCCTGATTGCCGCCGAGCTGGCCCCCCGGGGAGTGAGGTTTCAACGCTGGGAGGCCTCTGCCCAGCTGCCCCCTGGGGCCGACCAAGCCCAGATCCTGGCGGCCTACGCCTCGGATGTGGCCCGGGTCCAAGAGCACGGTGCCTACCCGACGGTGGACGCGATCCGGCTCGAACCCAGCCACCCCGAGAGAGCGTCCCTGCGCCAGAAGTTTTTGGCTGAGCACACCCACGGCGAAGACGAGGTGCGCTTCTTTGTGGAAGGCCGGGGCCTGTTTTGCCTCCACATCGGCGATGAGGTGCTGCAACTGGTCTGTGAGAAAAACGACTGGATCTCCGTGCCCGCAGGCACCAAGCACTGGTTCGACATGGGCCCCAAGCCGGCGTTTTGTGCCCTCCGCTTTTTCGACAATCCCGAGGGCTGGGTGGCGGCCTTCACCGGCGACCCCATTGCCAGCCGCTATCCCCTGCTCGACGAATTAATGGACGGCAGATAGGGAATCTCTACTTTTCAGGAATTGTGATCAAAGCGTCTGTATGGATAGGATTCAGGGAACTAGTGGGATATTGGGGCCTGACCACTGATTCTGGCCTGGACTAACTTCACCCCTTTGGACAGATCCTCCCATCCAGACAGGCCGTGACAGACGACATCTCGATGCCGTTAAAACTATCAAGAGAACAACCGGACCCAACCCCAAAAAATCCCAATTCAGGCAAGCTATACAACCAATTTCGAGCGTGAATTCTCGCGCATTTAAACATCGATT
>CAIYSK010000236.1 GCA_903928835.1 uncultured cyanobacterium | reverse complement strand
GCACATCTTTGCCCGACAAGACTGTGTCTTGGCCCACATCCAAGGCATTGGCTTGCCCCTTGGGTTCCGCCCCCAGCGCCGCAAGGACCGCTGTAAGCGCCTGGGCCTCAGCCGCCCGTAAATCAGCTGGGAGCATCAAAACTTCTCAGATCTATCGACCCTAGGCAGAGGTGGATTCAGCCCACGGGCTCCCCAGCGAGGACCCGCAGCTTCCCGCGCTCCACGGCCCCAGGCACCCCCTCGAGATCCCCAGCTGTGAGCCAGGGCCCGAGGCTGATGCGCAGGCCGCTGGCCGCTACGGGGTCGGGATAGCCCATGGCCTGCAGGATCGGACTTGGTGCCATGCCCCAGGGATTGGCCCCCCGGCCACTGCTGCAGGCCGAGCCACTGCTCAAGGCATAGCCCTGCTGCCAGATGGTTTGCACCAACCGCCGTCCAGAGAGGGGTTTTCCCCCTGGAGCGGCCATCAACAGGCTGATGTGGTGGGGTAACCGCTTTGGAGCCGTTGGATCCAGGGGGTCGGGGCCACTGAGTTCGACCCCTGGCAAAGCGAGGAGGCGCTCAAGCAGGCCATCGCGCAGATCGGCAATTGGATCGCGCCCCCCGTGGGCCCAAAGACGCCCATGGCAGAGGTCCAAGGCCTGGGCCAATCCGGCTACCAGGGCCACCGGTTCGGTGCCGCCGCGGCGGCCGGACTCCTGGCCCCCTCCGCCCATGAAGGGCTTGAGCTTGAGATCGGAGCGCACCAGCAGGGCGCCGACGCCTCTAGGGCCCTGGAGTTTGTGGCCAGCCAGGCTTAAGAGATCGATCGGAAGCTGGTTGAAATCCACCGGCTGATGGCCCACCACCTGCACCGCATCCACGTGCAACAGCACGCCAACCGCCCGGCAGCGCCGGCCAATGGCTTCGATCGGCTGGAGGGTGCCCACCTCGCTTTGGCCCCAGATCAAGGACAGCAGCCGCGTCGGTGGTTTGAGCAGTAATTCCAAGGCCTCCAGGTCGACCACTCCCAGGTGATCGACGGGGCAGCACTCCACCTGCCATCCCCGCCGTTGCAACTGGGCGGCGGCAGCCACCGTGGCTGGATGTTCCACCGAAGAGATCACCAATCGCCCGGGCGGCCCATCGGCAGCAACCCCCAGCAACGCCGTATGGATCGACTCGGTGCCGCCCGAGGTGAGGATCACCTGGTTGGCGCTGCAGCCCAGGATTTCGGCAATTCGCATGCGGGAGCGCTCAAGCCGTTCGGCGGCCGCCAAGCCGAAGCCATGCAGGCTGGACGGATTGGCCCAGGCCTCGCCATACACCGATGCCATCGCTTCCAGCACTCCCGCCGCTGGCGGCGTGGTGGCACAGGAATCCAGATAAACCTGGGGCGTTAACAGCGCGCTCACGCTTGCCGATCCGGATCCGGCTGGAAGCGGGCCCGGGTGCGGGCTTCCAACGAATTGGTGGCCAAGTTGACCAGATCGTCCAAGGAACTGTTGTTTAGGAGCGCTGCCACCCGGGCCCGGGCATCGGCCGAGGGACAGGCCTCTGGGCGCTGGCACCCCGTAGTACAGGCCGTGGCGCAATCAATGGGGACCATGCCATTGCCTGGGGCTTCCGCTTGTTCTGTCTGCGCTGGTGGTGTGGGTAACCCAGGGCGATCCAACGGCGTTTCAGCCTCCATTCCCCCTGCCTCGTCACCCCACACGTCCGGGCTGACCACCCCATCGAAAACCGCCTCCGCAGGCCCTGTCATGAACACGTGGCCAGTGGCTGCATCCCAGGCAATCTCGAGCGGTCCGCCGGGCAGATCCAGTCGGGCCTGGCGATCGGCGATGCCCAGGCTGTGGCACACCACCAAGGTGGCGCAGGCACCAGTCCCGCAGGCCAGGGTGGGCCCGGCACCCCTTTCCCAAACCCGCATCACCAGGTGGCGGGGGTTCAATGCTTGAACAAAGTGCACGTTGGTCTTGGCCGGGAAGGCCGGATGCACTTCTAGCGCT
>CAIYSK010000235.1 GCA_903928835.1 uncultured cyanobacterium | reverse complement strand
TAGCTGCTCCAGGGCCGAGCGAATCAGGCGCCGCCGTTCGCCCGCAGAGAGCCCCTCCAGCTGGAGCGGTTCCAATTCAAAGCGGGCATTGCCCTCGCCGCTGAAGCCCTCATTGAGCTTGACCACGCACCGCCGCAAACCGAGATTGGCCTCCCAGAGTTCGGCGGTGGCTTCTGCCAGGTCATCGAGGTTGAACACCAGGGCGCTACCCGGGGGATGGGGCACCCCGCAGCGGGCAAAGAGCTCGCGGCTTCCGGCCTTGCTGCCCCAATAGCCCAGGGCCGGATCGGTGCCCATCAGGGGCACCTGCAAGACCTCCGAGAGCTGCTTTTCCAGCTCCGTCACCACATAGCAGGCGATGAAGCTGCGCCCTGGCCGCAACATGTCCTTGATGCGCGCCAATAGGGCTGGCCGCTCCAGCAGTTTTTCCGTGAGCGGGCGGTTCGACGCATCGTCGGCATCAAAGAGATGCAGGCGCCGGCGGGCATGGGAGGTGGGCACCCCCGGCAGGAGCTCCAAGACCGAATCCACCACCAAATCGGGCAGCAGCTTGCTGGTGACATAAACGACCCGAACCCCAGGATCGCGCAGGCGAATGAGGGAAAAGAGCTGGCGCTCCTCGTAGTGGACCGCGCCGGCAATGAGGCCCCTCTGGGCCGCATCCATGGTGAGCGACGGCACCATGAGCAGATCGAAATCCATCCCGTTGCCGTCGTACTCCCGGCCCCATTCCGGGCGTAGCTGCTGCTGGAGTTCGCGGAAACTAAGCGCCATCAGGCTTAAGCCGCCGAGGGCAGCCATGGAATGCCCCTAGCTTCGGTGCCCCACCGTCCACGCGCAACGTCCAGCCGCAACAGCCAAGCTTCAGAATGGAGTTGCCTGATGTTGTGGATCCGATGGCCCCGCGCCTGCGCCCTGCCCTGCTATCCCTAGCAACCCTGGCCAGCACAGCGACCTGCCTGCCTGCCCTGGCCGCCCCCTTCAGCTACAACCCCGTCTCCTTTGCGGGCTTCGCCAACGAGACCTACCGGCTACAAGGCAAGGATGTGTTCTTCAAAAACCTGGGCCCCTGCGTGAAGGAGGGCCAAGGCGGCTACCGATGTCTTGGCGGCGAGGCCCTGATTGGCGTTCCCCAGCAAAACGGTCGCAACTTCTGCAAGGTGGGGGCGGTTTGGTACGTGCCCTTTAGCCGCACCGTGCAGTACCGCACAACCACCTGCAGCTTCCGCAGCGACAAACAGCGGGTGCTCGATCAGAGCCAGGAGCTGCTGCGCAAGGGGCTCAACACCCTGGAGAACTACACCAAATAGTCGGCCAAGGGCAGCGGTGGCTGGCCGCAGGCCCGGCGGCATTCGAGCCACTCCGCCAGGCTCACCCCGCAGCGATCGGCAATCTCCTGATCCAGCAGACCGAGCTGGCCGTAGCGCTGGGCCCGCTGCCACAGCTCCCGGAGGCGATGGCTGATGCGGGGCAGATAACGGCTGTCGCGCAGGTAATGGAGGAGTTCCCCCTTCACCTTGGGCACCACATAGCTCGAAGCCTTCCAGCCCCGCTTGGGATCAAAACCCATGGCAGCCTTACACAGGCCCTCATAGGCGGGGCCGATCAGGTCGTCGAAGGGCACGGCGGTCCGCCGTGAGAAGGCATGGGCCTGGTGGTGGGCCAGGTTGAGATGGGTCACCGCAAATTTGCGTTCGGCATTGGTCATCACACGGCGAGCTGCTGGAGCCATGGGAAAAGACAGGAAAGGGAACACAAGACTTTGGGGCGAAACAATCGGAAAGCATTCCAAAGAAATCCAGGCCTTTGCCCCGCGAAGGTTCCCCAAAAAAGCTGTTCACCACTGGGATGTGCCCACAACACTGCAGGCGTTCACCCCACAGCCGTGGCCTTCGAGGGATCCATAGCTGTGGAGCGCCATTGCCTATCGCTGTGGGCAGCGAAATGCCGCGGCCGATGCGATGACAGATGCCGTTGCCCATTGCACCCATCCCAGCCATGGCCGCCCAATTACTGATCACCCGTCACCACCGTCAAGCCCTACGCAACGCCTGCGAGCGAGGCTTTTGGATGCCCCTGGTCCTACCAGGGGACCAAGCCCACACCGT
>CAIYSK010000234.1 GCA_903928835.1 uncultured cyanobacterium | reverse complement strand
TTTGACATCGAGCACCCGATAGCGGCGGCCAGCGGCCTCCCGCACCCGCAACTCCTTGAGGATGGTTTGCAGGCTGAGCAATTGGTATTGGTTGCGGGCGGCCCCAAGCCCAAACCAGCCCAAAAGAATCAACCAGGCGCCACTGAGGCCGGCACCGCGCACCAACAGGAGGGTGCCCAGCCCCATGGCGAGGAGGGCCAGCACACGGCCACATGCATTGGCAACTTCAATGCCCCGGCGCTGGCTGCCACTCACCTGCCAGACAACCGCTTTGACAATCAGGCCTCCATCGAGGGGGAGACCTGGCAACAAATTGAACAATCCCAACACCAGGTTCAGGCTGCCCAGCTGGGCCACCATGTCGCCTAGCACCGGTGCGGTGTGGGCGGCGTTGTGGACATTGGCCAACAAGGCAAAGCCGAGCACCAAGCTCACCGCCGGGCCAGCCGCCGCCACCATCAAGGCTCCCATGGCCGTACTGCATTCCCGCTCAACGCTGGCCACGCCACCCAAGAGAAACAGGGTGATGCTGCGCACCTTGACCCCCTGGGCCATGGCCACAAAGGAATGGCCCAGCTCATGCAAGAGCACGGAGATAAACAACAACAGCGCCGTGAGAAAACCCAGGCCCCACTGCCAGACCACAGGGACTGCAATCTTGGTATTGAGGCCGTAGTGCTGGGCAAAGGCACTGGTAGCCAGCAACAAAATCACGAACCAGCTGGGATGGACCTTGAGGGGGATCCCGCCAATCTTGAGGATTTGCCAGCCGTCATTCACGCGTGATCTGCCCCAAAAGCCCGGGCCTTCGCCCAGACGACAAAGCCAATCCTAGAAAGGGTTCGCCCCACCTTCGCTTGCTGACCGGTGGCCGATAGTCAACCCCTGCTGAAAATTTGCGGCTTTACCCAAGCCGACCAGGCTGCCGCTGTGGCTGCCATAGGCGTGGACGCCCTTGGGGTCATTGGGGTGGAAGGCTCGCCCCGGTTCGTGCCGGTGGAGCAGCGCAAGGCGTTATTCCAGGCGGCCATCTCCGCATCGCCCCCCTGTGCCGGCGTGCTGGTGGTCGCCGACCCCACCGATCGAGAACTGGCGGACCTGGATCCCCGCTGGGGCCACCAGGTGGTGCAACTCCATGGCGGGGAGAGTCCCGAGCGCTGCCATGAGCTCCGCCAGCGCCTCGGCTGCGGGATCTGGAAAGCCCTAAGGATTCGGGGCCCAGGCGACCTGGCGGCGGCGGCCACCTATGGGGGGACAGTGGATGCCCTGTTACTGGATGCCTGGGTGCCCGACCAACTCGGGGGGACGGGGCACCGGATTCCGATCGAGTGGTTGGAAGGATGGCACTGCCCCCTGCCCTGGTGGCTAGCAGGAGGCATCCGCGCCGATCGGGTGGGAGCTGTGCTGGCAAAGCTGAGCCCCCACGGCCTCGATGCATCCAGTGGTGTTGAACGTGCTCCAGGCGACAAAGATCTTGCGCTCGTGGAGCAATTGGTCGCAGCCGTTCGCCTAAGCAGCGAAGATCAGGGTCTTGTGAGCTGATCGGAGCCCCGACTTGATGGCCATCCTGCGTCGTTTCCAACCCCTTGCCCTCGCCCTTGCCACCGGGTTCACGGCCACAGGGATCACGGTTTTGGGAATCACTACTGGTGCAATTCCTGCTGCCAGCGCCCAGGACATGGTGGGCTGCCAACTGGTGGATGGATTGTTGTCCTGCGTGCCAGGGGTGAGCCCGGATCCCCAGGCCCAGATCAAAGCCCTCCGCTCCCAAATCGCAACCGATATCCAATTGGAAGGAACGGTCCAACAGCAGATCAATGGGCTCCAGCAGATGGTGCTTTCCGGCCAGGCCAGCGAAGGCCAATTGCTACAGGCCACCCTTTCGGCTGATGTGCTCGCCTCACTTCCGCCCAGCGCCTTCCACTGGTACAAACTTCAACCCGGATCCAAGCAGTGGATCCTGATCCAAGGTGCCTCAGGATCCACCTACCTGATCAAAGCGAACGATGTTTCTAGCCAGGTGATGCTGGTGGTGGCCCAGCCCACTTCAACAGGCAGCCAGAGGCAGGCCACCCCTGCAGTGGGTCCGATTCAACCGGCCAGCCGCTAATAGAGGCTTTCCTGCTGCTTCACCAATTCGAAGAATTCCGCCTTCAAGCTCGGATCGTGGCGGAAGTCACCCCGCACTACGGAATTCACCATGGTGGTTTGGGGTTCTTTAACCCCACGCCACTTCATGCAGTAATGCTGGGCTTTCACCAGAATGGCGAGACCCTGGGGCTCGCAAAGCCGCTCGATTTCATCGGCCAGGATCATCACGGCCTCTTCCTGGATGTGGGGACGGGAGAACACCCAATCAGCCACCCGCGAAAACTTGGACAGGCCAATCACCCGATCACCAGGCTTGATGCCAATCCAGCAGTTGCCCAGAATTGGAACCAGGTGGTGGGAGCACGCTGAGCGGACCGTAATCGGGCCGACCGTGTAGATCTCATCCAGCTTTTTGACGTTCGGGAAGCTGGCAATCTTGGGTTGTTGGTGATAACGACCCTTGAACACTTCATGCAGATACATCCGAGCGACCCGCTCGGCGGTTTCCTCGGTGTTGTGGTCGTTGTCGATATCGATCACCAGGCTGCGCAGCAGCTCACGCACCTTGCCGGCCACTTCGATCTCCAGCTGTTCCATCTCGCCTGGGGCGAGGTGGTCGGAAATGTTGTCGTTAGCCAGATAGGCAACCCCAGCGGCATCCAGCCGTTCGCGGATTCGCAAGCTCACCGGAGAAGGGCCAGCGTCAGGCGCGGTGGCGCGGGAGGGAAGGCTGGAAGGCAGGGTCGAGGTCATGGGAAAGCTCAGAGAGCACCGGCGGCCGGCATGAGGGTGAGGTCTTCGACCACCTGGTTGGCGGGCTGTTGGGCCAAAACCAGCAGGGCATCAGCCACTTGACCCACCTCAAGCATGGCATGCCGGTCGAAGTCACTGTGGACCGTTTCGGTATCCCACAGAGGTGTATTTACCGCACCCAGGGTGAGGGTCGAGACCCGAATCCCATGGGCCCGTTCTTCGGTGGCCAAATGGCGGCTGAAGCAAACCTTGGCCGCCTTGGTTGTGGCGTAGGCCCCCCAGTCGGGGAAAGTCTTGTGGGCGGCATGGCTACTCACGTTGATGATCAGCCCTTCCCCTGCGGCCCGGAACAGGGGCAGCACCGCTTGGCAAACCTGGAACACGGCAGTCACGTTGAGCTGCAGCAGCCAATGCCACTGGTCCAGCGGCATATCGGCCAGGGCACCGGTATAGGCCGCACCTGCGTTATTGATCACAACCGTCGGAACTAGGCCCCGACCCAGCAACTCGGCAAGGCCCGGCGCAATGGCAGCGGAATCAGCCAGATCAATGCCTGCGATCTCCACCCGCCTATCGCCTTGCCGGAGGCTGGCGGCCAGGGCTTCCAATTCAGCGCTGGGGTTGCCCTCAGCAGTCGGGCGTGAGAGCAGCAGCAGGTCGAAGCCGGCGGCGGCGAAGGCTTTGGCAGCAGCAGCCCCAATACCCCGGGAGGCGCCAGTAATCAAAACAGCAGCCAAGGCTTCAGAGCTGAAATCGAGGAGACCCTAGGCGCTGGCTGATAGATCGGAGGTGCCGCTCTCCAGGAAGCGGCCCATGCGCCGGAACTTGGCGTAGCGCTGCTCCAGCAGGTCTGCTTCGCCCAATTGTTGGAGGTCGCCCAGGTGCTCAAGCAGGGCTGCTTTGAGGGTTTCGGCGGCCTGCAGGGGCGCCCAGTGATTCCCGCCGGAGGGTTCGGGCAACACCTGGTCAACGATGCCCAGCTTGAGCAGATCGGGGCCGGTGATCTTGAGGGCCTCGGCGGCAACAGGAGCCTTGCCCGCATCCCGCCACAGGATTGAGGCACAGGCCTCCGGACTGGCCACGGTGTACACGCTGTGTTCAACCATCAAGAGACGGTCGGCAACGCCAATCCCTAGGGCGCCCCCGGAACCGCCTTCGCCGATCACCGTGGCCAGCACGGGCACCCGCAGGCGGAACATCTCGCGCAGGTTGAAAGCGATCGCTTCGCCTTGGCCCTGCTCTTCCGCCAGCACACCGGCATAGGCCCCAGGAGTGTCGATAAAGCTCAGGATCGGCAGGCCGAACCGATCGGCGTGATCCATCAGCCGCATGGCCTTTCGGTAGCCCCCTGGAGATGCCATGCCGAAATTGCGGGCCACATTTTCCTTGGTATCGCGACCCTTTTGGTGGCCCAGCAGCACCACCCCCTGGTCACCGATGCGGCCAACCCCCCCCACCAGAGCCTGGTCATCGCTGCCGCGACGGTCGCCGTGGAGCTCCACCCATTCATCACTGATCACCTGGATGAAGTCCAGGGTGCTCGGACGCTGGGGATGGCGTGCCACCTGAATTTTTTGGGACGGGCTCAGCGATTCAAAAATTTCTGTGCGCCTGCGGGTGGCCAGGGTTTCCAGCTGGAGCAGCTGCTGGCTCACATCCACCTCGGAATCGCGCGCAAGCTGGCGGATCTGCTCGATCTGCTCCTCAAGCTCAACAATCGGCTTTTCAAACTCGAGCAGGGCGCGACGGGCCATGGCGATCGACTGGCAGGGGGTGGGGAAGGAAACCGGGCTTAGGCCGAAGCCATGGCAGCTGCCAGGCCTAGGGCCTGGAATCCATGCCGAAGCGAGGCCGAACCAATCAGTTCCATCTTGTCGAGGCTGATGTTGTTGCGTCCCCAGCTGAAGTTCGTGTGGATGCCTTCAAATTCCAACAGGATTGCTTCAGCAAAGCAAGCAAACATCTGGCGCTGGGGTTTTTCCATTTCAGCCAATTCCATCATTTGCCAGCCGATATCGCTGCCAAATTCGACGATCCCACCCTTCAACACATGGATGCCTTCACCGCTGGCCTTGCTGTTGAGGTTCTTGGGATACCCCCCATCAATCATCAAACAGGGGGAGCGCAGGTTCGCCGCATCGATCGTGAGGGTTTGGGGCATGCTGGCCACCCAAACCACCACGTCGGCCTGGGGCAGGGCTTCATCAAGGCTCAGGATCTGTCCGCCGCCAAGTTCGGATTGCAGGTCAACCAGCGGTTGCTGCTGCCTGGCCACCAGCAGGAGCTCCTTCACCCCCGTGCGCTGGCTTAACCAGCGGCAGACCGCACTGCCGATGTCACCGGTGGCGCCAACGACGGCCACGGTGGCCTGGCTCAGGTCGATCCCAAGGGCGGGAGCGTTGGTTTCAACCTGTCTGCAAATCACCCAAGCCGTGTGGGTGTTGCCCGTGGTGAACCGCTGCCAATCCAAGGTGGTGGCGCGGATTTGCTGCTCCTTGAGCAGGTTGAAATTTTCAAAAATGATCGAGGTAAACCCACCCAAGGCCGTGATATCAATGCCCGATTTTTGAGCCAGCTCCATGGCGTTGAGAACCTTCCGCCTGGCCGTTTTGAAACGGCTCAACATCTCGGGCACGAAGCAGGAATCGATGTAGGCCCCCTCAATCGTTTGACCCGTTGGGCTTGTGAGCGCAATGCGCTCGACAAGTACGGGCGGTGCACTGCACCACATGTCGAGGTCACCTTCGGCGTACTCAGGGAAGCCAAGGGTCAGGGCCTTACTGCGGGCCTCCTCAAAACTGGTGGAGTGACCGATTAGGCCAAACATGGGATCACCCCAACGATGTCGCGGACGCTACATCGTCCCGTGGTGAAAGGGGCCCAAACAGCCCTCAAACCAAAGCAGCCGCAGCCATTTTGGCGATTTCCCGGGTGGTGAAGCCAATCTCGGTGAGCGCCTCCTGATAGGCGATCAAGAAGTCTTCAATCAGGTCTTCCTTGTCCATGTGCAACACGGCGGCATCTCCAGCCACCTGGTCAAGCATCTTGCGTACCAGGGGCAAGTTGTCGCGGTTGGCCTGCTCCAGCTCGCCACGGCTGGTCTCCAGATTGGCCTTCAGCCACTCCTGACCGTAGTTGAGGTGGGTGTACTCATCCTTCACCACACCCTCGGTGATCTTGCGGGCGAAGGGATCGGCCACCGGGATATAGATGTGGTATGCGGCGATGGCAAACGCCTCAATCAAGAGCGCCTGGATCAGCAGGCAGGTCACCACCTTGCCTTCGGATAGGGCCCTCTGGAAGTTGCCGTGCAGGGGGGAGAAAAACTCCTTGGCAAAGCCCATATCTGCGGTCACGCCGAGATTGTTGGCGCAGGCCGTAAAGCCTTTCATGTGCTTGAGCTCCATCCGAGCGAGGCGGGTGAGCTCGTCTGCTTGGTCGGGAAGCAGGGTGCCAATCGAGATGTAATTGTCGTGGGCTTCCTGCTCGCCTTCAATCACGATGGCGTTGATACGGCTATAGGCATCTTTGTAGGTTTCGGTACTGAAGTCGGGAAGCGCATCCCCAGCCATCGAATCAGTGGGGGAAACAGCAGTAGAGGTAAGGGTCGCCATGACGTCCGCGCAAGGTGAACAGATCATTCGACTGTAACCACCCTCAGCCTGGCCCTGATCGGTCCGCCCGTGGCCAGTCACTGGCGAGAAGGGATTGAAAGCGCTGGCACCACCCCTCCAGCAAACAGTCCCAGAGTTGGGCCCCCAGGGCTGCACTCGCCCCAGCACTGTCACCAATGACCCCGGTGCTGCTCAGATCGCGGGTTAACCAGGCGGTGGGGGCTGCCCCTTCCAGGCTCCAGCCCTCGGGGGGGTGGCCGCCCTGGTGGCCATCGCAGGGGCGCTGGGGACCCACCAGTTCGGGGGCCAAATGCAACATCAAGCTCGTTTCCGCCAGGGCTGCATGGAGCCCTTGGCTGCGCTCCGGCTCAGGGATCAGGGCGCTGAGCCCTTCCGGGCCGCTCCAGAGGAAACAGGGCAACACGGCCAAGCTGGGAACGGTGCTGCGCAAGTGCCGGGCAGCGGTTTGGAGCAAGGCGATTTGGCCGCCATGGCCGTTGAACAAAACGAGTCGCTGGAATCCGGCGCCAGCCAACTGCTGTCCAACGGCCACGACCTGGGAGATCAGCTGGTCCGGCGCCAGGGTGAGGGTGCCGGCAAAACCGTGGTGCTCGGGTGAAAAGCCGAGATTTTGCAAAGGTAGACGCCAGATCGGCAGCGCCTGGGGCAGAAGCTCGAGCACCGCATCCACCAGCCGGTCGGCAAACAATCCATCGGTGCCCAGCGGCAAATGGGGACCGTGTTGCTCCACCGCCCCAAAGGGCCACACCACAGTGCTTCCCCCTTGGGACGCGGCCTGTTCCACCTTGGGCCAAGGCATCTCGTCGAGGCGATGCTGTCGCGCCATGACCTTCAGAACAGATCCCTACAGTGTGGGGCTCCCAGAGCGATGTGGAAATGGCCGGAACCGGCAACCAGCAGCCTGCCCCCTCAGCTCGGCCCGTTCCCCCAGGCGCGCCGCGTCCGCTTCCGGCTACGGCACCGCGGAAGCCGCCCCAGGTGCTGATGATCAAAAAAGATGAGCCCCTGCCGGCCGCACCTGAGCCCACCGCGGCCCTGCAGCCCCCCGCTCCTGTTGCTGCCGCCACCGGTCGTCCGGTGCCTGCCAGCAGCCCCAAGCGGAGCGACGACGAACTCTTCGACATGGGGGGCCTCGAGGGTCTCACCATGGCCGATTTGCTGGGTCCCGATTCCGGTCGCCAGGGCCGAGGCCAAGCCACCCCCAAAGCAACTGCAGCCACGGCCGGTTCTGCCACGCCTGCTGCGGCGACGCCTGTAGTGGCCCGCAGCGTCGACGACTTCGACTTCGACGCCGATGCCTTCCTGGCGGCCCTCGACGAACAGGATTTCGTCGGCACCACCGGTGAGGTGGTCACCGGGGTTGTGATCGCCCTCGAAAGCGATGGCGTTTACGTGGATATCGGCGGCAAAGCCCCCGGATTCATGCCCAAGAAGGAATGCGGACTCGGGGCCATCACCAACCTCAAAGAGCGCTTCCCCAAGGGCCTCCAGGTGGAAGTGCTGGTCACCCGCGAGCAAAACGCCGACGGGATGGTCACCATCAGCGCCCGGGCCTTGGCGCTCCGCCAGAGCTGGGAGCGGGTTCGGGCCATGGAGAAGGACGGCAAGGTTGTTCAGGTGAAAGTGACGGGCTTCAACCGCGGTGGTGTGACCTGCGATCTCGAAGGGCTGCGGGGCTTTATTCCCCGTTCCCAGTTGCAGGAAGGCGAAAACCACGAAGCCCTGGTGGGCAAAACCCTTGGCGTCACCTTCTTGGAGGTGAACGCCGAAACCCTCAAATTGGTGCTCTCGGAGAAGAAAGCGGCCACGGCCGCCAAATTTGCCGAATTGGAAGTGGGCCAACTGGTGGAAGGCCAGATCGTTGCCGTGAAGCCCTATGGCTTCTTTGTGGACCTAGGGGGCATCAGCGGCCTACTCCACCAGTCCTCCATCACGGGCGGGCAACTCCGGGACATCAGGGAGGTGTTCACCCAGGGGGATCGGGTCAAGGCCCTGATCACCGACATGGACCCGGGCCGGGGGCGGATCGCCCTCAACACGGCCCTGCTGGAGGGCCAGGCCGGGGAGTTGTTGATCGACAAAGAGAAGGTAATGGCCGAGGCCACCGACCGGGCCAACCGGGCTCGCTCGGTGCTGCGTCAGCAGGAACAGGCCGCCGGATGAATGAGGCCTTTGCTCCCGATTGGGAGCTGGATTATTACTCCAGGCCCATCTTGGAGAGCGATGGCAAAAAGCGCTGGGAACTGCTGATTTGTTCCACGCCAGTAACGGGCAAGTCCGAACCCCAAACAAACGGCACTGCCCAAAACGGAAATACCAAAAGCTTCCGCTGGGTTTTGCCTTGCCCCGCTTCGAGCGTGAATTCGATCTGGCTCAAGGAGGCCCTTCAGCAGGCCCTAGGGGCTGCTGCCGAAGAGGGCTTTGGCCCGCCCCGGCGCTTGCGCTGCTGGCGGGGGTCCATGCGGACCATGGTGCAACGAGCCGCCGAAGGCTTGGGGCTCGAGCTCGTGGCCAGCCGCCGCTGCTACGCACTGGTGAGCTGGCTTCAGGAGCGAGAGAGGGAGGTGTACCCCTTGGAGGAGGGCTACATGCAAGGGCCGCTGGCACCGCCTCCGGTTGCCATTCGTCCCGTGGCTGTTCCCTTACCGGAAGCAGCCAGGGGTGAGAGCTGGGCCTGGGCCACCCTTCCCCTGGCTGCCCTGGCCGAGGCCAACGACTGGGAGATGGGCTTTTGCGGATTGGTGCCCCTGCCGGAAGGGCTCGATCCGGAAGCGACCGTGCCTGGCATTCGCCTCTTTAGCTCGAGCCGGTCCCTGGCGATGGCCGGGTGGATTGCCGGTCTTGAGCCTGTGCGCCTCGACATCGCCGATCAGCAGCTCGTGCTCGAAGCTGGCCTGGACGATCGCTGGTTGCTCACCAACCTGCCGGAATCGGAAGCAGCCACCGCAGCAGACACCTTTCGCACGGCCCGGGAGCGGGCCGGCGGCCTGCAGTTCCTGGCGGTTCAGGCCAGCGAAGAGGAGCCCCGCTTTGAGGGGTTTTGGTTGTTGCGCGACCTCCCCGATGCCTAGTTCTTGTCTATCTCTGAAGTGTGGCTGAAGCCCTAGCCCCCCCCTTTGACCGACCTGACGCGGGCTTCAACAGCCTGCCAGGATGGACCTGGATTGGCTGTTACGGGGGCTATTACCTCCAAGCCGACCTCATGGCGGACTTTGAACATGGGTTTTTCACGCGGCAATGGAATGGCCGCGGGCCTGAGGTACTGGCCGGCTATCTAAGTGCGGGGGTGAGTGTCCACCGCCCCAAGCAGGTCCATGGCAATCTCGTTTTAGGGGCCCATCAGGCCCTTGGCGACCCCTGGCCTGAAGCCGATGGGCTGGTTAGCGATGGAGGCGGCCAAAGTCTTTGGGTCTGCGGTGCTGATTGCACCCCAGTGCTGATTGCAGATCCCCAGTCCGGGCGAGTTGCCGCCTGCCATGCCGGATGGCGGGGGGTGGCAGGGCTGATTTTGGAGCGGGCCATGGGGTTGCTCGAGAACGCCGGATCCAGGCGGGCCGATTTGCTTGTCGCCCTAGGGCCCGCCATCGGTGGCCAGGCCTATCAAGTGGAACGGTCCGTCAGTGAGCAGATAGCTGCGGCCCTCACCCCTAACACCCTCACCCCAAAAGAAGCCAGCCCTAAAGCTCGATTTTCAGGGGAGGCAATCCAGGCCCTTGAAGCCTGTGGTGGCCTGGCTGCCGATTCCAAACCAGGCCACGATCGCCTGGACATCCGCCTGGCAACCCGCCGCCAACTCGAGAATCTGGGAATTCCAAGTGCCCAAATTGCAGTGTGCCCGCTCTGCACGGCATCGGAGCCCTTGCTGTTCCATTCCTGGCGGCGAGATCAGGTCAAAGCCGTGCAATGGAGCGGCATTGTCTCGCAAGCTTAAACAGGATTGATTGAGGAAGGCGCCTTTTGAAGCCAGCAGGGGAGAGAGCTCTCATTGCAACATTGCAGAATTCTGCAATGTTGCAAAAGCGTTAAATCCTGATCCTTGGACAGAGGGGTTGATTGCAAAAAGGCCTTACCGCAGAACCGCTTTCCACCTCCGATAGATCTCAATCGCAATGGACAGAAACCCCAGTCAAACTTGCCGCCAATTGGATGCGCAAGCACTGCCCAATGCCTGCGCAGTGGAGCAAAAGGCCACAACCTCCCCTAACCATGATCCAGCCCGCTTGCATGTCGACACCTCAATGTGTAACGATGCAAGAGTTGCATAATTATTTTCCATGCTTACGGGAGCTGATTTACTGGCCAAAGTCAAAGAGCTGGGCGACATCAGCAAGTCCGACCTTGTTCGCGCCTGCGGATACGTCTCCAGCAAGAAGGATGGAACTGAGCGGCTCAACTTCACCGCGTTCTACGAAGCCCTTCTTGGCGCCAAGGGGGTTGATTTCGGTGGAGCGTCCCAAACGGGCAAGGGTGGCCGCAAGCTCAGCTTCAGCACCAAAATCCAGTTCAACGGCAACCTGATGGTTGGCAAGGCCTATACGGGCATGCTCGAACTCAAGCCCGGCGATGAGTTCGAAATCAAACTGGGTCGCAAGCAAATCCGCCTGGTTCCCATCGGCACGGAAGACGACGAAGAATGATCAAGCCTTGATCGAGCTCTGGAGGCGGGCCAACGCCAATTGTTCCGCCACCTTGATTCCATCAATCGCAGCGGAAAGGATGCCTCCGGCATAGCCGGCCCCTTCTCCAGCTGGATACAACCCTGGGGTGTTGAGACACTCCAGGGTTGTGCTGTCTCGGGGGATGCGCACGGGCGAGGAGGTGCGGGTCTCAACTCCGGTAAGCAGAGCCCCATCCATGGCAAAGCCCTGGAGCCGCTTGGCGAACTCCGGTAGAGCTTCACGGATCGCTGCGATCACAAAGGACGGCAGGCAACTTTCCAGGCTTCCGTAGTGCACCCCTGGCAGATAGGAAGGGGCCACAACCAAGCCAGGCTCGCCCGTGCTGCGGCTCTCGCTGGGCCGGCAGGCAAGGAAATCACCCACCCACTGACCCGGCGCCCGATAGGTACCGCCGCCGGCATCAAAAGCCTGTTGCTCCCAGTGGCGCTGAAAGGCCACACCTGCTAAGGGATCTGCGGGCCCATCGCCATAGGGGAGCAGGTCTGCCACTCCCACGGTCACCACCAATCCACTATTGGCATTGCGTTCGTTACGCGAGTGCTGGCTCATGCCGTTGGTGACCACCCGCCCCAACTCAGAGGTGGCCCCAACCACCAGGCCGCCAGGGCACATGCAGAAGCTATACACGCTTCGCCCAGCAGCCCCTTGACCGCTGCAGTGGTGCACAAGTTTGTATTCGGCGGCCCCAAGTTTGGGGTGTCCCGCCGCGGGACCCCATCGGGCCCGATCAATCAACGGCTGGGGATGCTCAATGCGCAGCCCCACGGCGAAGGCCTTGGGCTCCAGGATCACCCCCACCTCACGCAGCATCGCGAAGCTATCCCGGGCGCTATGGCCCACGGCGAGCACCACCTGCTCAGCTTCAATCCGCTCCCCCCCCGCCAGTACCAGACCCTGCACGGCGTTGGTTTTGGGGCAACGCTCCAGGCGATCAACCCGAGCTTCAAAGCGCACCTCGCCACCCAGCTCTTCGATGCGCCGCCGCAGCCCCCGAACCACGGTGGCCAACTTGAACGTGCCGATGTGGGGGCGATGCAAGGTGAGGATGTCGGAATTGGCACCGGCTGCCACCAACTCCTCGAGCACTTTGCGCACGTAGGCCTTCGACTCGCTCACCTGGCTGTAGAGCTTTCCATCCGAGAACGTGCCGGCCCCGCCCTCGCCAAATTGGGCATTGGATTCGGGGTTCAAGGGCGCCCTGCCTTTCCAGAAGCCAAAGGTGTCGGCACTGCGTTCCTTCACGGCTTTTCCCCGCTCGAGGAGCAGCGGCCTGAAGCCCATTTGGGCCAGCACCAGGGCGGCGAAATAGCCGCAGGGCCCCGCCCCTATGACAACGGGTCTGGTTTGGGTGGGGCGGGGTTGGCCTGTCCCCCCCGGGGGCACCGCGGCCACAAAGCGGTATTGGGTATCGGGGCTGCGCTTGAGGTGGGGATCCCCCCCAAAGCGGGCCAGCAACTTGGCCTCGGCCTTGGCGTCCAGGGTCAGGTCCAGATCCAGGCTGTAAACCAAGGCAATGGCTTGGCGTTTGCGGGCATCCACACTGCGCTTCACCAGCCGATGGCCCTTGAGCTGGGCGGGAGAGAGCCGCAGCCTTTGGCACACCGCAAGCACCAAATCGGCCTCACTGTGATCGAGGGGCAATTTCAGCTCACTTAGCCGCAGCACCTGCGAATCTCCGGATAGTTGGGCGCCGCGTTTTATTTCAGCAGCCCTCAACCCCCACGATGGCCTGTCAGGGTGGCAGCAGCGTTACGGGGCTTTGCATGTCGATCACCCATTGCCCCCTCTGCATCGGCTTGGCGGTGCTCAGCGCCTTGCGGTTCATGGGCCATGCCGTGATGGTCTGGCAGTTTCGATCTCAGCCCCAGCCAGCCGGGTGGCCAGCAGTGAATCTGGGTTAAGGCTGATCGGATCGCCATCTGAACCAAGGCCATAACCCTGGGATGGGATTCATCAAACAGCGGGGCCACCAAAGCAGAATCGCGGTCGACCCCAAGGTCAGCTGGCTGAGGTCGTTGGAGCCAATCCAAAATCCGTCGAGGCGTTGGGCAAGGGCTGTGGCCGCAAAGGCACCCGGTACTTGCACCCCCTCTTTGGTGAGTTCACGGATCATTTCGCCCAGGGAGGCACAGTTGCCACCCACCTGGGCCAAGGGCACCACCAGGGCCGCCTCTGTGGCGCGCTCACTGTTGTTTCTGCTTTTTGGGTGGCACAGTGGGGCCTACCGCGTTTGCACACACTCCGTGTCTCGCTCCTTTCTGGCCGTATCAGCTGCTGTCCTCAGCGCACTCTCCCTCCAGGTCGCCCCTGCCGTGGCCCAGCCAGCTCCAGGGGCTGCCGCGACCAACCCGGCAAGCTTGGACACCATGAACGACCTCACCCTCGCTGCGGCAGTGAACGTCTGCAACCTGGCAGTCGAGCAAAAAGTGCCCGTTCAGGCAGCAACTATCGCCAGCGCCCAGAGCATCGCCTATGTGGTCACCGCCAGGTATGGAAGCCAGATCGCTGGCAGCGGAAAGCTGGAGGTGGGCCAGATTGTCAATGGTTCAATCGTACAGATCGTGGCCCGGGTCAAAGAGGGTTGCTATCCCAAGATCGTTGCTGCGGACCAGAAATTTGTAGATTCAGTCATCGCCGATTTCACCAAGCAGGTCAAGGCCCAAGAGGGCAAAAAATAGGCCGTCTGGCTAGCAACGACGGAGAGCTTGTAGCCACCGCTGGTTCAAGCTCCTTCGCCAGAATCCCCTTGCTTCCCAGCGTTGAGGGGGTCGTTCCTCAGTTTTTCAGCATTCAAGCTGTCGCCCTCTAACTGTTCTGGGGAATCTGCCTGTTCAGGCAGCAGTTGGGCCAATAGGCCCCCACCGATCAAAACCCCACCAAGAGCAAGGGCCAGGCCTTTGTTACTGGCTGCAGCACCATCACCCCAGGCGGCCGCCGCCAAAAAGGCTCCCCCCAGAAGCACAGAAGGCACCAGCACGATGCCCTTGGCAGTGCGGTTCAAGCTCATGGCAGTTGGCCGCCTGGAGCTGGGGCTGCCTGGGGACAGCTCGACGCGGCAAGACCCGCCGCCACCAAGCCGCTAGCCAAATCCTTGGACTCGCCGAGTTTTTGAACCTTGGCCACCAGCACGCCATTGTTCTGGCCCATGGGGCGGAGATTGACCCGACTGCGGCGCGGTAATTCGTGCCGCAACCAATCGATCGAGGCTTGTTCCTGGGCCTGCTCGACCCGGATGCAGGCCAATTCCACGGTGTAATTGCGATTGCCATCGCCCACCTGGAGCACGGTTCCACTGCCCACCTGGAGTACTTCAGCCGCAGCAGCCGGCGCCGGACTCCATAACAACACAGTCACCAGGGGAGCTAGCAGCAGGCCGACCAGGGCCAAAGCCAGCCGACTCAAAGCTTGGCGCCGCAGCTCGGGCAGAAGAGATGGGCGCTGGCGGTACTGCTGCCACAGGCGTTGCACTGGCGGCTGGTGTCAATAGCCAGCTCGGGGTGGCTCGGCAGGCCCACCATCTGGGCATTGCTCGCGCCCGGAGGCACCATGGGATAGCAATTTTCGTTGCGGCGCACCTTCACATCAATGAAGGCTGGACCTGGATGGTTGAGAGCCTCCCTGAGCTGATCGTGCAGGGTGTCGCGATCAGTAATGGCAATCCCCTTGACCCCGAAGGCTTCCGCCAAGGCAGGGAAATTGGGCATGCCGCCGGTCATCTCAGAGGCGGAATAGCGCTCTTCGTAGAAGCTTTCCTGCCACTG
>CAIYSK010000233.1 GCA_903928835.1 uncultured cyanobacterium | reverse complement strand
GCCATTCCCTAGCCCCAATTCCTACTGAGTCATGGCTACACCCACCCCGCGTTCCACCTCCAGTGCTTCGGCAGCTGCCAAGCCCGCCCCCGCGGCGAGCACGGCAGCAGCTGCGAGTTCCTCGGCCGGTACGCGGCCAGCTAGCTCAGTGCCCTCGGTTGCGGCATCGGCTCCCAAGGCCTTGCCCGCTGCCCCTGCCGCTAAGGCCCCCCCAGCCAAAGCAGCAGCCTCGGCTCGCCCTGCAGCCTCGCGCTCCAGTGCGGCTAAACCCGCCGCCAAATCCCCAGCCAAGGCAGCCCCCAGTGCTGCCACGAACCGTTCTGGTTCGGCCCAATCTTCCGGCGGCGGCGCCGGCATCTCCCGTCCTTCCACCCCATCCCGCAGCAACGCCATGGCTCCTTCCATTCAGGGCATCGCCCTAGGCATGATCGAAACCCGCGGCCTGGTTCCCGCCATTGAGGCCGCCGACGCCATGACCAAGGCGGCTGAAGTCACCTTGATCGCCCGGGAATTCGTTGGTGGTGGCTACGTCACCGTGATGGTTCGTGGTGAAACCGGTGCCGTCAACGCGGCCGTTCGCGCCGGCGCAGATGCCTGCGAACGCGTTGGTGATGGCCTCGTGGCTGCCCACATCATTGCCCGTCCCCACAGTGAAGTTGAGCCTGCGCTCATCGCCACTGCCACCACCCGTCGCCTCTGATCCCCATGGGCGCCGTTCACCCGCGCGTCCTGGGTTACCTCGGTCGCGCCCTAAGCCTTGAGCTGTCTGCTGTGCAGCAGTACATGACCCAGGCCTCCCTTGTGGGGCTCTGGGGAGATGCTGTTGCAGCTGAACGTTTTCGCCATGAAACGGTGGAGGAAATGCAGCATGCAGAAAAAATTGTGCAGCGTATGTTGGCAGTTGGGGTTGCCCCAGCGGCTTCCCAGCTCAGGGCCGTGACCCATGCCCCCGACTTGATCGGGCTGTTGCGCCACAACGCCCTTTTGGAAAATGATTTGATCAGTCTTTATGCAGAAGCCTCCCGTTTCTGTGTGTTGATTGCCGATGTCACCAACGAGGCCTTTTTCCGCGAGTTGCTCAACGATGAGCAGCACCACGGTGCTGAACTTTCCACTTGGCTGCAAAGCCTTGGGGGGCAGGTGAACCGCCATCACGAGCGGGCCACCTTCTAACCACCGCCCTCCTCCTTGAGCGCCCCCCTTCCCCTGCCGATTCAGCTTGCTTGGCTGATCCCCCTCTATGGATTCGGCGGCATGGTGGTTGCCTTGCCATGGGTTAGCGGCAGCTTCAAGCGCCATGGCCAGCGCCCCGCTGCCTACCTCAACCTGCTCCTCACCTTGGTGGCGGTTCTCCATGGCAGTTGGGTGACCCTTGAGGTTTGGCGGCGGGGGGCCCAACACCTCAGCTTTGACTGGTTCTCAGTGGCCGATCTGAACCTTCAGATCGGCTTCGACCTTTCGCTCACCAACCTGGCCGCCCTTGAGCTGGTGACCTTGATGAGCCTGGCGGCCCAATGTTTTGCCCTGGGCTATCTCGACAAGGAGTGGTCGCTAGCGCGCTTTTATGCCCTTTTGGCCTTTTTTGAAGGCGCCCTCTCCGGGGTTGTGCTGAGTAGCAACCTCTTGATGAGCTATTTCCTCCTGGAGATGCTCACCCTGTCCACCTATCTCCTGGTGGGCTTTTGGTATGCCCAGCCCTTGGTGGTGACGGCAGCCCGCGATGCCTTCCTCACCAAACGGGTTGGGGACATCTTGCTGTTGATGGGGGTTGTGGCCCTCTCGGCGTGGGCGGGTTCGATGGAGTTCACCGACCTCTACCGCTGGTCTGCCGATGCTGATGCCAGTGGCCTGCTCAGCCCTTTGGCCGGAACCTTGTTGGGTTTGGGCCTGATTGCTGGGCCCATGGGTAAATGCGCCCAATTTCCCATGCACCTCTGGCTTGATGAGGCGATGGAGGGTC
>CAIYSK010000232.1 GCA_903928835.1 uncultured cyanobacterium | reverse complement strand
CAGGAGCGCCGAGGCCACGGAACCAGCAGCCAGGGCAGCCTCGGCCAAGCCAGCGGTTTGATCGCTGGAACCGTCGTCGACCACCAAGACCCTCCAGGCGGAGCAAGGGGGCTCGCTGGCCAGGATCGAGGCGACGCAATCAGCGATGTTGGCGGCCTCGTTGTAGGCCGGCACCACCACCGTGAGTGAATCAGGCACCGTGAGCGAATCAGGCACCGTGCCTGGCGCTGGTCCCAGGCAAGGTGCCTGGGCAAAGGTGCGCTGCAGCAGGGCCAGCATGGCCAGCAGACCTGCGCAGGAGACCAGCCCCCAAAGGGCAACAACCAGGTTCCAGCTCGTCGTCAAGCTCGGTTGGGATAGGGCAGACCCATGCTGGTCATCTGGCGGTCCCGCGCCGCGCGGCGGCACATCCGGCGGAAGGGGGCCAGGCCAATGCCAAACAACTGCTCAAAGGACTGGTTTGCCCCCATCACCGAGGCCAGCCCGCAGCGATCCACCTGCTGCTGCAGGGTGATTTGGGGCTGGGCCGCAATGCCCTCAAACAGCCGGCTCATCCGCAGATGCTGGAGGGATTGAAACGGGGTCTTGCCGCGGCAGTGGTCGAAACACAAATCCAGCCAGTCGCCGTTAACGCCCAGGGCTTCCGCCATCGATTCCAGCTCGATGGCCTCACCGAAATGGTCGGAAAAATAACCCACGGCCTGATTGACCAGATCGATCTGATCGGCCAGCTCCACCGGGAGCCTCACCTGGGGCTGATGGGGCCGGTGCTTGTGGGAAGCCCAGGGCTGATTCGGAACAGGTCGCATGCCTCCCCATCACTCACCGGTGACCTAGGCATAGCCATGGCCAAGCCGACCCGCAATGCGCGGTGCCCTGATCAAAGCGAAGGCGAATCAAACTGTCACAGCACAACAACAAACGCAATGATGGGCGCAATGTCCATGAACGTCTTGGCCATGAACGTCTTACCCATGAGCTGCACCAGGCCTGATGTCTGATCCCCAGACCCGATTCGACCGCCGCCACCTGGTGTTGCTTTTGGCCGCCTTGGCCTGCATCGGCGGCCTGGTGCTGTTTGTGGCGGAACTGGATTTGGGCCTTGACTCGGGGCTCACACCCCAAAACCCAACTCCCCCGGCGAAGCAACCATGACCAGCCTGTTTGCGATCGTCACCAGCGTTTTTCTGGTGCTTGGCCTGCACTTTGAGGGGCCCTTGCCTGGGGATCTAGGGGTGCACGCGGGCGGCCTGTCGCCCTGCGAAACCAGCGCCCATTGCGCCCGCGCCGACTGGCCCATAGCGGATCCAACGGCCGCCTTTGCCACCCTGCAAGCCGTGGTTGCGACCAGCCCCCGTACCCGGATCGTGGAGCAGCGCCCCGGCTACCTGCATGCCACTGCCACTAGCCAATTGTTTGGCTTTGTCGATGACCTGGAGCTCTATGCCCAGGAAGGCACCGGCTCCCTCCAGGCCCGCTCCGTTTCCCGGCTCGGCGATTCTGATCTGGGTGTGAATAAGCAGCGGCTACAAGCTCTGCACCAGGCCCTGATCAGCCCAGGTTCTGAAGGGTAAGTTTGCGGGCCAAGGCTTCACCACTGCGAAGGGCCCCTTCGACCCGGCCAAATCCCTCGCCAGCGAGGTAATCCCCGCAGAACGCCACCTGGCTTTGGGGGCACAGCATCAACTCCGTGGGCAAGCCTGGGGCCATCGGGAAGGCCGCCCCCCAGCGCATCAACTGCCGGTCGGACTGGGCCAAAGTCGTGAGCCTCGATTGCCACAGGCTGGGATCACAGCTGGCATCACCAAGCCAGGGAGCCAGGGCCTGCACCAGGGCCTGCTGGAGGGCGGAGATCACCGTGTCTTCCTTGCCACCGTCAGGGGGCAACTGCAGGATCTGGGCTATGGCGGAATGGGTGCCATAGACATCGAGATGGTCGGCGGCGAAGGCATTGCTGGAATGGGCCACCACCACACAGCGGCCATCGGCCAGGGGTTGGATGGTGATCCGGCGCAATCCCCAACGCTGCTGGGCAGCCGCATCGCAATGGAGCAGGCGAAAGGGCAGGGCCAGCCACGGCTCCGCCCAGGCCACCGGCAGGACGAACAGGGCATTGCTCCTGGCCTCGCTGCGAATGCCAGCGATGGTGGTGAGGACGTGGTCGAGCTGTAGATCGTTGAGGTCGGCGGCCGCCGCCTTGAGGGGTACCTCCGGCCACTCAAGGATCCGTTGGGTGCGGGGGTGGGCCAACAGGGTGCT
>CAIYSK010000231.1 GCA_903928835.1 uncultured cyanobacterium | reverse complement strand
CGGGCGAGGTCGCGGGTTTGCTCGAGGGTGAGGCCATCACGGCTCATCAACACCTCGATGCGGCCATCGGCACGGAGCCCGTAGGCCATGCGAATCCGGGGCAGGAAATAGCGGATCTGTTGCCCCATGCTGATGCTGTAGGCCCCCTTGTAGGCCGCAGGCGGCTGTTCCAGGTCGTTGTAGAGGCTGTGCAGCCCCCCCACGAAGGATTCGAATTCCTGGGCCCGGGCGGGGGTCAGTTCTCCATAACCAAAGGTGACGCTGCCGTCGTGACGGATGCCCATAAAGGCCCGTTGGCGAGCCGCCGTGCGGTTGCGGCCCCGCCAGATGCGGTCGCCGAATTTGATATCTCCCAAGGGAACAGTGGTTTCCCGCCCCAGCCCATCGACCTGGCGCTCGTACATTGGGCCTGAGAAGAAGGCCAAAGCCGAGCGGTCGTTAAAGGCCTGTTGTTCCTGGTCCCAACCCTCAAGCAAGTCGATCTTCACCGCCCGGGGATCAAAATCCAAGGCATAGGTTTCGCTATCGGGGAGATAGCGAAAGGGCAGCCCATCAGCAGCGGTGATCAGCGGTGCACCCCCCTGACGTTTGGCCTCTGGCACCGGCGGGGCAATGGCCACCAGGAAGACCAAAAATCCCGTGGGAATGGCCACGATTAAGGAACGTTTGCGCTTCCAAACTGGCCGTTTGGCGGATCGTCGCAACTGGCGAAGGTCCAGGGCGCTTGGCCCTACAGCGTTGCTCTGCCCGACCTTGGCTTGGGCTTCTGGCGCTAGCGGGGTGAGGGTTTCCACGAAAGAGGGTTACCACGACACGATGGCGGCTTGAGCCAGCGGCCAGAGCAGATCACGTTGGGAGTCGATGGGACCCCCCGTCAAGTAAGCCCCATGCCCCTGCGGTAGGCAGGCCGCGCTTGGGTGGCCGTGATCGTTGCCCGCACATGGGGGTAGGGCTCTAGGTCGAGCTGGGGGAAAAAGAGCGGCAGGTAGGCCAAATAGGCATTCACGGCACAGTCAGCCACCCCCCAACTCCCCGGCTCACCCCCCATCAGCGACCGTCCTCCGGCCAGCTGTCCATCCAGCACCTCCATCAGCCGCGGGAACTCCTTGTCGCGGTTGGCGGGTACAAACAGGGCCACGGCCAGGGTGGCATTGGCAAACAGGATCCACTGGGCAGCCAGGGCCCGCTTGGCAGCGACTTCATCGGGATTGCCACCGAATTCATGGCCATGGCGATCGGCCAGGTGCAGCAAGATGGCCCCGCTCTCAAAAAGTGTCAGCGGCCCCCCGCCCGGGGCTTCGAGGCTGTTGTCCACCAGGGCTGGCAGCTTGGCAAAGGGGTTGATGGTTTTGAAGGCCGCTTGCTTGTGCTCACCAGCTTCCATATCCAGCTGTTGCCAGGAATAGGGAATGCCCTTCTCCTCCATGTACCAGCGGGGCATGGAGGCGCGGCTGCGGGCGCCGCCAAATAGCGTCAGGCTCATCGCTGGTAAGGCATCAGTTCAAGCATCATCACTAGGGGCTGCTCTCGGGGGAGGCCCTTGGCGCTGGCGCCGGTGATAATTCTGGGATCCACCCACCGATGCCATGACCATTGCCCTGCTGATTGCCCTGGCTGGTTCCCTGGCACTGATGGCCTTCATCGTGAAAAAACTCGAAAAGGCCGCCTAGACACTCAAAGCAAGCATTCTCTGAATCGGGGCTAGGGCTTTGAGGCGCAGCTGCTCCTCCAGTTCGATGGCAGGAGAGAGGGTGTCCAAACAGCTCCACACCTTTTCCAGGGTGTTGAGCCGCATGTAGGGGCAGGCGTTGCAGCTGCAGCCATCAGCTCCGGGAACCTCAAAAAATGCCTTTCCCGGAACCTGCAAGCGCATTTGGTGCAGGATCCCGGGCTCCGTGAGCACGATGAAACTGGACGCCGGACTAGCTGCGGAGCGGCGCAACAGGGCACTGGTGGAACCGATGAAATCGGCCAGATCGAGCAGGTGTTGCTGGCATTCCGGATGGGCCAGCACTTCGGCTTGCGGATGCTCGAGCTTCAACTGCAGCAAGGCCTGCTCGCTAATGGTTTCGTGCACGATGCAGCTGCCTGGCCAGAGGGTGAGCTCCCTGCCGCTTTGGGATTGGACCCAGCGGCCCAGATTTTGATCGGGGGCAAACAGAATCGGTCGATCAGCGGGCAATTGATTGATCAGGGCTACCGCATTGCTGCTGGTGCAGATCAGATCGCTCTGGGCCTTCACGGCGGCCGAACAATTGATGTAGCTCACCACAATGTGCTCGGGGTGCTCGGCCCTGAAGGCGGCAAAGGCATCGGCAGGACAGGCATCGGCCAGGCTGCATCCGGCCTCCAAATCGG
>CAIYSK010000230.1 GCA_903928835.1 uncultured cyanobacterium | reverse complement strand
CCAACCGGGCTTCTGGTCCCTGCCTATGGGGCGCTCGGCCTGGGAAACGCAGCGGACGGCGATGGTCTGGCGCTGCCAGCCGTCAAAGCCAAAGATCCGGTTGGCCTCTCGAATCGCTACCCAACCCTCCAAGTAATTGAAGGAGCGTCCAGCCTGGGAGCGGGTCTGGACGTTTGCCCGGTTGAGGGGAGCGGCCAGAGCAGCGGCTTGCTCGGGGGAGAGCAGCCCGGCTGGAGCTGCTGAGGCTGTGGCTGGGAGATCCGGCAGTTGGGGGCTGGCTGGCCTTTCGATCTCTGGGGCCGGTGGAGCCTCGGCCTCAGGTCGGCGCAGCAGCTGCAGGGCAGTTGGCTTCTGGGCTGGGCTGGCCGCAGTGGATGGCCTGTAGCCATTGGTGGTGGTGATGGTGCTGGTCATGGCCTGGGGTGGAGCGTTGGGCGGTTGGTGGATTGGAAGGGAAGGGGGCCTGGCTTTCTCGCCAGGCCCTGAATCGAAACCCCCTGTGGGGGGGGTCAGTGGATTGACCAGCTGCGTCGTGACACCAGCTGGGCGCCTTGGATCTTCTGGCCGGCCTTGAGGGCTGCCTTGATCGCTCCCTTATCGGGTGCCGTGGCCGTGGTGACGCGCAGCCATTCGGGCGCGAGCTCTTCCTCTGAGCTGATCTCCACGGCCTCGCTGCGTCGGCTGGTGAGCTCGTGGTGGGGAAAGGAGAAGCGGGTGGCGGCCGGCTGCAGCCGGGTGAGCACAAACACCAGGGTGTTTTCGAGGGCATCGGCCCGGCGCTGATCGCACTTGGCCAGTTCCACCAGGCGTTTGGCCTGTTGCTGGCGATAGCTCCCCTGGGCGCGGAGGTGATTGATCACCCAGCAGGTGGCATCGGCCTTCCGGGCCAGGGCTTCCCGGTTGCCTTCCTCCATGAGGAGGGCATCCTCTAAGGCCTGGATGGCGGCCTGCTGCTGCTCGGGCTCATCGGCCTCCAGCTGCTCTGCCAGGCGTGCGATGCGGGCGGTGAGCTCCTGGGCCTCGATGCCGAGGTGCCAGAGGCTGGGAGTTGGGCTTGGAGTGGCTGGAACTGGTGCTGCTGGACCTAGGGCCTGGACGGCTAGGGGCTTGGCAGGGACTGGCGCCAGAGCGGCGGGGGTGGAACGGGACATGGGCTTAGGGCAAAGGGCTGGAAACAAACAACGGAAGACAGGCCCTAGGAGCCCTCAGGACCTGGGGGCTGGATCTCGACCAGGGCGATCGGCTCGCCATCGGCGGCGATTAGGTGGCGGGCCTGGCGCACCAGGGAGGCAGTGCCTGCGGCGCCGGGGAAGGCGACCACCAGCACCGAGGCCTGGACCGGCGTGGCCTCATCCAGGGCCCGGCGCAGCAGCAGGCCATTGCGCAGGGGCCCGGCGGCACGGCCATAGCGGCCCCATTCGGCACCGATCACCTCCACCGGCCAGGCCAGGGAGCGGGCGGCTTGCTCGATCAGGCGATCGGCACCGCGGGCGCCGCCATGGAGGAGGAGTGCAACGGGGCGGCCGGCAGTGGCCTGTAGCAGGGCGGCGGCGACTTGATCGCTAGGCCAATCGAGTGCACGGCCGCCACCGGCCACGACCACTAGGGGGCCTGAATCACTGCCAGGGGGATAACAGCGGGAGCGCGCCAAGGCGGCGGCATGGAAATCAAGGATCTGAGCCATTGGCTACAGGCAAAACAACAACGCACCAAGCTCCGATCAGCGCCTTGTGGGGGCGGGATGGGAGGATAAAACCCAGCTCTTTGCTGGCCTTCCTGGTGGCCTTAATTCTACCAATACGGGCGTACTACGGGCCAGTCTGGCTGATTAGGAAGGGTGATCTTTGAGGCTGGCCAAAGGGTTTAGGGTGAACCAAAAAGATGGAACAGTGGGGCCGGATCGGGCGGGACTTATGTTATTATCAGGGCGTTCTTAATGACGAATTGCCATCACAAAAGAAAGCAAGATAGATCCGTAATTTCACTGATTGATCGGTGCCCGCCTTGGGAGCCCTTCGCCACCGCAGCAGCGGGAGTGGAGCCCTGGCATGGTGCCCCCACAGCACCAGCCCCCCGGCGGCGGCGTTCACAGAACATCAGGCGAGGGCAAGGGTGCGGCGCAGCCGCACTCGCAACGCCCTTGCGCCGCCTGACACAATCCAGCCCAGCCGCCGGATGGTTTGAGGGAAATTGATTCCTGGGCTTTCCCCAGTTGATTCGGGGCCGAGGCAGGGCCCCTTTAGCTGCCGAACTAGGGACAAATAGGACGACTTCTCTAGTAACTACAGTTTTCAATCCGCTCATCACTTAATTCCTCGGTAAGCGCATGCACGTCAGCAAGCATGGGCCAGTAGGAATCGATGAGGTGGCACTGCTGGGGCGAATCCTTTTTTGTCGAACCAATGAGAATGCGCAAGACCTCCAACTGGTCCTGGAGGTCTACCAGTCGTTTCTCGCGCTTGTCCATAGGGTGGCCGGATTCGTCTGCCTAGCTTCCCTCGGTAACGGCCAGCTTTCTGTATTGGATCAATCGGCATAGACGACCCCCACCCCCGGCCATTCCTCAAAGCCAAAGCTCTCCATGGGCCCCTCGGGTTCGGTCCACTCCTTTGGGGCTGGATCGAAGTTCTCGAGCTTGCCGATCACATGGCTGGTGGGGACCCCCAAGACATCGCCCGTATCGACATCCAGGACCGCCAGCCAAATGGGATGGCCCTGGGCATGGATCATCTGGATGCGGCCGACCAGCTCGGGCCAGTGGCTGCCGGCCCTGACCGCGACCAGTTCGCCCGGGCGGAAGTCCATGGGGCGAGGGTAGTACAAACGCTCAAGGGGGCAATAGCCTGGGGCGAGGGCCGGTTAGGCCCATTGGCATTGCTTCTGATGACAGGGATGCAGAAGTCCCCGAAACCCCTGATGGTCCGGGCGGGCTTGTCCCTAGCTGCCCTTGGCCCCTTCTGCCAAGCGGCAACGGCTGCCAAGGTGCTCTCGATCGGGGATGGCGACACGATCAGCGTGCTGGAGAGGGGCTTTTGAATTCTGGCTAGGAAGTTGTTGTTCAATTTCGAAATTGCTAGCCATGTCGTTTAGGCCTTGCCCTGCACAAGCTCCTTTAGTGAAGCTATCAATCGATCTTCCAATTCATCGATGCGCCGAAGCAACCGCGACTCCAGCTGGGATAGGGCTTCTTCGCTGATGCCACTGTGACTCGATACAGATCGTGCCGCTGCACGGGCCTGCGTCGGCCAGGTTCCACTCTCAAACACGGCGCTCAGATGCAGCCAGGTCTTTTTCTTCGTAGGAGCGGGGCCTAGGGCTACTTCCAAATAAGCGTGGGCGGCGGAAGCCGACCCGAAACGTGCCTTGAGGGCTGTTTGAGTGCACTGATCCGCAGGAAAGAGGGGCTGGGGGCCAGCATTCAGGGCAACTGCCTCCAATTCCCGAGCAGGGCTAGCTGGAACCACTTCCTCTACCAGCTGACGAATTGCAGAGTTCTGTTCGCCCACCACACGGAACAACTCCGCATCTCCCTTGGCCATTCGAGCCATCAGGTCTCCAAAGCGATCGCTCAGCTCCCCCATCAGCCCTCGCTCGCTCCACTCAGCAGGCGCCGCATGCGTTCGATCAGCCGGTTGATGTTGAAGATTCCCCAGTAGCCGGCTTCTTCCTTGGCAGCGTCGAGTTCCTTGAGCAGGCCATCGAGGGCCAGTTGCTTGTCCTCAAAAGCCTCCAGCTCCCTGTGCATGTCCTGGGCGATTCGGAGAGCCTCCGCCTTCTCCTGTCCCAGTGCCATCAAGCGGATCTCGTAGCCACTAAGAGTTTTCATGAACTTCTCCCGTGCAACCGTGAGTTCCTTAGAACGGAGCTGAAGCTGGGCACGGGAGCGGGTGAGCGAGGCATGGCTATTGCGCATCGCTTTGTAGTGGTGCTCGATCTGCTCTCGGCTCAGTTTGCTCAAATCTGCGGGGAAATCCGTGGTTGCGCGGATGCCCTTGCACTCCAGAGGGGCCTTGGCAGCTTCAGGAGCCACTGGGCGCGACTCAGGGTTTGGCACTAGGAGACTCAACTCTTCTTGCTGGTTTTCGGCCATCGGATCTTGGTCTTTACCTCCTGACTGCATGAAATGCTAAGTGATGGTCGCACAGTCTTTGGGCTTGTCACGAATCGATTCCCATTTCACTAAGCCATTCAGCTATTTAACCCATTCTTGCTGTAAGTGGACCCGGCATTAAGCCAAGCAAGGTCTGGCTTGGTATTCGGGCGGGGGCTAAGCCAGCCGTTCTGGAAAGCCTCCCCTAAGAGCTACGGGATGGGGCCGTCGCGTTGAAAGCGATCGAGCAGGCCTCCCACAATCAGCGCCGGGCCCTTGCTCTGAACTGAGGTAGGCGCTGGTTCAAGTCTGCCCATACACCGCTAACGCGTCCTGTAGCCGTTGCTGGTGTTCCTCCCGCAGCTCGATGGGGCTCTCGATGCGGATGCCGGCGCCAAAGCCAAAGAGCCAGTTGCGCAGGTCGATGTCGCGTTGCACGGTCCAGGGGGGGAGATCCAGCTCTACCGGGTATGGGTGGGAGCCTGCTGGGTCGCCTGGATCGAGGACATGGGGTGCCTTGGGGTGGTGCCACCACTGATCGCCGTTGAGGCGTTTGGAGTAGCGGGTGTGCTCGATCGGGTAGCGCTGCAGACCCTCGCGAATGAAGGCAAAGCTCCAGCCCTGGCAGCAAAAGCGCAGGGTCACCAGGGCCTTAGCCCGCTGCTGAGGGGAGCTATGGCAGAGCAGCAGCTGGGCATCGAGGTTGTCGCCGAAATAGATGCCGCCGCTGTGGTGCAGCAGGGTCTGGAGACGCTGCAGGCCCTTGCTGTGGGCCTCCTCGCCGCGGCGATAGCGGTCCTCGCTGTGGCGCAGGGCAAGGCGATCGAGCCGTTCGCAGCGGATCAGGCCTTCCTCGCGGCCGACGTTGTCGTCTTCAAAGACGAGGTACCAGCCGATGTTGTGGAAGAGCAGTTGCAGCGGCCAGACGCGGAAACTGCCCGTGGGGCTATCGGCAAAGGAGGCCACCGAGCTGTAGCGCTCGAGCTCGATGCGGCGCCGCTCGACAATCGCGGTTTCCAGTCGTTCGGCCTGCCGCTCCGCTGCCAGGCAATCGGGACGGACCAAGGAGGCATCGACGATGGAGCGGTTGGCAAAGGCACGCACTGGCGAGGCCTGGTCGATGGCGATTCCGCCCCACTGCAGCCGTTGCTCGAGTTCGCCTAGGAGGCCTTGGGCGCTGGGATCGGCCAGCCTGCCGGCGGCCTGGCTAACCAGGCCATGGATCTCCCGCAAGCGGTTGGCCGAGAGCAGGGCGGTGCCGATGGCGTAGCCGTGGCGCACGTTGTCGTTGCGCGAGCGGAAGCCATAGGGGGTGAGCAGCTTTTCGAGGTCCTTGCGCAGGGTGGCCGCCTCACCGGGGAGGTAGGCGCCGGGAATCGTTTCGCTCTGGGCGATTAGGTGCTCGGGCAATGGGGTGCCGGCCTGGCGGTCAAACGGTTGCTGCAGCAGGTGGCGCAGGAACACAAACACCCGTTGGAACACCTGGACGTCGGCCAGGGGCGGGTAGCCCCCATTCACGCCACCCACCCAGGGGCCACCGCCTGTGGCCTGGGGCGCTGCTGTCTCTAGAACTGCTGCTGGTTCCGGTGGCGGCTGGATGGGGCCAAGGGATGGCTCAGCGCTGCAGAAGCCGTTGCCCTCCAGCCAGGCTAGATCAGCGCGCAGGGCGGTGGCGTCTCCGTAGCAACTGCCATGGAGCCGGCGCAGGAAGGCCGCAGCGCGATCGGCGAGATCTCCGGGCGGCAGGGGCGAAACGATCGCTTCTAATTCGGCTGCGGTGGCTGGATCGCTGGCAGCTAGATCCGGGAAGCGGCTCAGCAGGCGCAGGAGATAGAGCAAGCGCTCGAGATCCAGCAGCCGAGAGTAACCATGGAGCACAAACTGGTGTTCGCGGTTGCGCGCTGAACGGATGCGGCGATCGAGGCGGGCCAGCTCATCGACCAGTAGGGCCCCTAGGTCGTGCTGTTGGGTTGGCACTACCGCGACCAGGGCTGCTAATCCCTCGGACCGGCTGGGGCCAAAGACCGGATCGGCCAGGGCAGCATCCATCTCGCGGAT
>CAIYSK010000229.1 GCA_903928835.1 uncultured cyanobacterium | reverse complement strand
GGGATGGCCCCAAGCCAGCTGCTCAACCCGCAAGCTCATCGATTTGTCCTCCCTGGATCCGAAACTCCGGGAAGCCGCAAGCGGCCAAAAGCCAAGGCAACCAGCAACAGCAAGGCCGTGGTGAGCTTGAGATCCACCGGCTCAAGACCCAATTGCAGGGCAATGGCGATAAGGGCACGGAAGAGGACGGCACCCAACACCACGGCCCCGAGGGCCCAGGGCATGGACTTCGGCCGAAGCACCGACTCGCCGATGATCACCATGCCCAAGCCGAGGATCAGCGAGCCAATCCCCATGGTCACGTCGGCAAATCCCTGGTAGGTGGCCACGAGCGCTCCTGACAACGCCACCAGGCCATTGGCCGCAGCAATCCCCAAGGTGAGACCTCTGCGTTGATTGATGCCATTGGCCCGGGCCATGGTGGGGTTATTTCCCAATGCACGAAGGGCCAAGCCGAAATCGGTTGCCAGCAGCAGTGCCAACAGAGCCCCCAGACCCAGCAACACCAGCGTGAGACCCACGGCCCAACGGCCATCGAGGCCCATGCCCAAATCCGGGAGATGCAGGATCCCAGCGGGGGTATCGGTTAGGGGAATGTTCGAGCGCCCCATCAAACGCAGGGTGATCGAATACAACCCCGTGGTGGTGAGGATCCCGGCAAATAAATCATTCACCCCCAAACGGGTGTGGATGAGGCCGGTCACCATGCCAGCCAGAAAGCCAAACAACACCGCCAGGGCAAGGGCCGCCGGTACGGGAACACCCTCGCTGATCAGCATGGCCGCAGCTCCACCCCCAAGGGCGAAGGAGCCATCCACGGTGAGATCGGGAAAGTTGAGGACCCGCAGGGTCAGATAGGTGCCCAGGGCAAGGCCCGCATAGGCCAAGCCCTGGTCGTAGGCACCAAGCCAAAGAGCAAGCATCAGAAAATTATGACCGGTGCTGAAAAGCTCTCCCTAGGCGAGGGGCTCCAGATCCTCAAACCGGAACACCTGGCGGGTGGCCGGTTCCTCGCCATGGGCTTCCGTTTCCACCACCCGCTCGCTCAGCACCCAAGGGCCCGATGCGGTGAGGGGCACGAAGGTGTCGGTGAACAGGCTTTTGCCGCCCTTGCTTTCAGCCGTGGCGGGGTCGCTGTATTGGCTGCTGTAGCTGCGGCTGAGGTAGCCAGAGCCGGTATCGGTGGTGCTCTCGGTGTAGATGGTCACCACGGTGCCGTGGATGTGGCGGTGCACCATCGTCACCACGGAATCCTTGATGCGATAGCGATCACCGCTGTTTTTACCCCCCACGATCACCTCAGTGCCCACGGCATCGGTGTCGCCGGCGGTGAAGGTGTTGGCGCCGTGGGTTTGCTCAAAACTGCGGCGCACCCGGTGAATCGCCACTTCCCAGAGCTGGGAGGCCAGGGCCTTGTTGACCTCCTCATCGGCAACCCCTTCCACCTTGGCCTTTAGGTCAGCGCCCACTTCGAAGCTGCCACTCACCAGGCGATCGTCCTGCTCCCAACTGCAGCGGCCTTTGTAGCCCCCAAAGCCCGGCTCCCAGGTGTAGCGATTCTCGTAGGCAGCACGAAAGGCATCGGTGCAATCGCTACCCGAAGGAATGGCCAGGGGGCTGGGGGCAACGGTCATGGCAAGGCAACGGCAGGGGCCTAACCCTACCCAGGCTTGACAACCACAGACGGCCCCAAACCAGGGTGGATGTCCTGGAGGGCATGGAGCTCCAAATGGTGCTGCTGCAGGGAGGTGATCGCCTCCACGGCAGCCCGGGCGCCAGCCAGGGTGGTCACCGTGGGAACCGTGTAATCAAGGGCCGCCCGGCGCAGGTACTTGTCGTCGTGGGCGGCCTGGCGACCGATGGGGGTGTTGATGATCAGCTGGATCAGCCCCGAGCGGATCGCATCTTCAATATTGGGGCGCCCCTCATGCACCTTGAGGATCGGCTCCACGGGTAAACCAGCCGCGGCCAACACCGAAGCCGTGCCACTGGTGGCAATCAGGGCAAAACCCAACTGCACCAAAGCCTTCGCCACGGGTACCAGGGCCTCCTTGTCGCGGTCGTGGGTGGAGAGGAAGCAGGTGCCCGTAATCGGCAGGGCTTCACCGGCGGCCAGTTCGGCCTTGGCGTAGGCCAGGCCAAAGGTTTTGGCGATGCCCATCACTTCGCCGGTGCTGCGCATTTCCGGCCCCAACAGGGTGTCGGCCCCGGGGAAGCGCTTGAAGGGCAGCACGGCCTCCTTCACCGATTGGAGGGGCGGCTTGGGTTCGGCGCTTAGGCCAAGCTCAGCGAGGGTTTGTCCGGCCATCAACTGGCTTGCCACCTTGGCTAGGGCCACGCCGGTGGCCTTGGCCACAAAAGGCACGGTGCGCGACGCCCTGGGGTTGGCTTCGATGATGAAGACGGTCTGCTCCCCCTGGGGATCCCCCTGGACGGCGAACTGGAGATTGATCAGGCCGCGCACCCCCAGGGCCAGGGCCAAATCCTTGCTCCATTGGCGAATGGTGGCCAGGGCATGGTCGCTCAGGCTCACCGTGGGCAGGCAGCAGGCCGAATCGCCCGAGTGGATACCTGCCGGTTCGATGTGTTCCATCACGCCGCCAATCACTACCTGGCCGTCGCGATCACAGAGGGCATCCACATCCACCTCGGTGGCGTTCTCCAGGTATTGGTCAATTAGCACCGGGTGGTCGGGTTCCACCTGCACCGCTTCCACCATGTAGCGGTTGAGCTCGGCTTCGTCGTAGACCACTTCCATGGCCCGGCCGCCGAGCACGTAGCTGGGTCGCACAACAACGGGGTACCCCACCCGATCGGCCACGGCCCGGGCCTCGGCCTCACTGCGGGCCAGGCCGTTGCGGGGCTGGCGGATCTCCAGCCTCCTGAGAATCGCCTCGAATTGTTCCCGATCTTCGGCACTATCAATTGATTCCGGTGAGGTGCCCCAGATCCGGGTACCGGTTGCGCTGCCCTGGGGACCCTCAAGCCAACGCAAAAGAGGAATGGCCAGCTTCAGCGGCGTCTGGCCGCCGAATTGCACGATCACCCCTTCGGGCTGTTCCACCTCAATGATGTTGAG
>CAIYSK010000228.1 GCA_903928835.1 uncultured cyanobacterium | reverse complement strand
GGTGTACGAGGGCGACCTCAACTCCCTGCGTCGCAACAAGGACGACGTCAAGGAAGTGGCCACCGGCTTCGAGTGCGGCATCGGCACGGATCGGTTCAACAGCTGGCAGGAAGGGGATCGGGTTGAGGCTTACAAGCTGGTCACCCAGCGCCGCACCCTGAGCACCTAACCGCCGCCGTGACAGCCCGCAGCGAGCCCCTGCTATGGCTCCAGCTCATTGGCCTTGGGGCCATTCCGCTGGAGCTTTTGCTCGTGCTTCTGCTGTTAGCGGGCAGCGATCCGGGCCCCTTCCCAGGGCTTGAGCGGGTGCTGACCTGGGCCCTTGGGGCCATAGCTCCATCGGTATTGCTGTGGCGGATGCCACCGGATCCGTTCTCGCTGTTGCTGATTTGCACCCCCGTGCGCCTGCGCACCCCAGGCCAATTGGGCTTCAGCCAGGAGCCGCTGGGGCTGCCCCTCAAACTTTTGCTGGCCAGCGGTACGGCCCTGCTCCTGCCCCTGCTGTGGTGGCTCGACACCACATCGGTGCTGGCCACCTCCTATGCCCTGCTGCCCACGCCCAATCGGTTGGCAGCCCTGGTGGCCGTTGCTCCCCTCCTGACCCTGATGGTGTGGCAGTGGCAACAGCTGGCGCAGGCCATCGTGCTGCTGGGCCGCAATCCCCAGCCAACCGCCCCGCCGCCTGGGGCCGGAAGCCCATCTGCTACGCCCCCTCACCAACCCCTCTGCCTTGGGCTTCCCTGGCTGCGCTTACCCGCCCTTGCCCAGACGACAACTCCAGAATTGCTCCAAGAGCTCGAAGGGCCTAAGGAGGCCCTGGGGGAAGGAACCACCGCAAGCCCCGTAGATGATCAGCCGGAAGGCCCTCCAAACGATCAAGTGGAATCGCTGCCTACCCAGTGGTTCGACGCGCTTGAAGAAACGGTCTCCGACCCTGGGGTGATGGACGAGGGTTCACCTGAAGATCCTGAACCTGAAGATCCTTCAGCTGAACCCCCTTCAACGGCAACCGAAGACCAGGACAGCGTTGAGCTAGCCCCGGAAGCCCCCGAAGCCCCGGGGGTAGATCGCCTCGTCTCCCCCGACAAAAAGCAACCCGAAGATCCAGAGATCACCGATGTGGAATTCACCCCCCTCGAGTCAGCTGCGGTTGCGGTCGAACCAGAGGAGGCTGCCGAAGAGGCTGAGGGCACCGACCTGGATCCCCAAATCGGATAGGGGCACATCAATTCCGCTGGAGGCACGCATCGCCATGGTGGCTAGCCCCAGACCAGCAGATGCCACCAGGGCAAACCAAAGGCCCCGCCTCAAACCCCGCCATGGAGTGCGGGCCTCCAGGAGCAGCCGCGCCTTGAGTTCGGGATCAAGTGAATCCGGCTTAGAAGCCATTCAGTAGGCCCAAAGGCAGCTGGAGACTGAATGCTAGTTTCGATGCTCTGCCGGTGTAGCTCAGGGGTAGAGCAACTGATTCGTAATCAGTAGGTCGTCGGTTCAAATCCGATCACCGGCTTCAATGGATGCAGTGCTTTTCAGCAAAAAGCAGAGGGAGTCGAGGCAAAGCCTGGGTTCGAGGCCTACTGATCATGGGAAGCCAACGGACTGGCCCTGACTTACCGCCCGGGACCTTGCTGCGGATCACCTCAGACGACCATGAACTTAATGGCCGAGAAGGAAGGATGATCGAGACCGAATGGACGGGCAGTTTTCAGTGGGCAAAGGTGGCCGTTGAGCCAACGCCCCTGACCCCCCAGCAGCGGGATGGATACTGCCGGTCTTATGTCGCTCCTAACGCATTGCAAGGTGCTGGGGCTTTGCCGTTTGGCGAGCCATGACTGGACTGGCCGCCTGTCGCGACATTAATCTGATAAATCAGCGAATCTACGGTCACACTCAAAGGGTCCGTCAAGTCAATCGCGACTCCGTTGCACCGCCCCACACCTGGATCCCTTGGACCCAGGCACCTGTGCCAGCAGCTTCTATTTTGTCTTGAGGGAGGGAAGTGCTTTAAATGGTCGGCTCCGCCTCAGTGCAGCGGGCTTTTTAACAACACTATGCTGAAATTGATTCAGCAAAATCTGGCCAAAGTTCATTAATCAGAAAACGAAATTTATTGTGATTCGATAGATCTATTGACTGGATGTTGCCGGCTGG
>CAIYSK010000227.1 GCA_903928835.1 uncultured cyanobacterium | reverse complement strand
GTGAAGAACTACTGCCAGGTGGATGGGCAGGGATTGGGTCCCTGCCGGACCCTCAATGGGGTTGTGCCCAAGGGCCATGTGCTCACCCTGGGCGATAACCGGGCCAACAGCTGGGATGGTCGGTTCTGGCCAGGGGGGGCCTACCTACCCCAGAACGAAATCATTGGTCGGGCCTTCTGGCGCTTTTACCCCTTCAACCACACGGGGGCGTTGACGCCTAAAGCAGCCAGTCTTCAGCCTCGGTGAGGCCCGTGGCGCGAATCTGTCCCTTCAGGGCGGCTCCCAGCAGGGGCTGGTTGGCTGCCAGGGATAGGGAGTCATGGGGCTGCCAGGTCCAGGGGGCTTCCGGATCAAACAGCAACCAGCGGCGGCTGCCGATCTCCAAGCGCTCGGGGGTCTCACCAAGCAGCTGGGAGCCCCCCCAGCTCAGCACCTGCCACAGCTGGTCAGGGGTCCAGCCTCGGCCTGCCACCAGCTCCTGCCAGAGCTGGGGCAAGACCAGGCCCCTGGGGGCCCCATGGCCGGCGACGCCTGGGCGCCTTTGATCCAAGGGCAACAGTTGCTCCTCCCCATCTAAGGGGTTGTGATGCACGGCCACCGCGGTGATCAAGCCGCAAGCCAAGCCAGCAATCAGGGCTTCGCGATCCCGGGGGCTGCCCAGGGAGGGCACCAGGCGCCACCCCTCGGCTGTGGGATCGAGCTGGCCGCTATCGGCCACCAGGTGCCACCAGCCCACGCTGGCCATGGGCAGGTGGGCCCCAGCTTTGCCCAGGGATCGCTGCTGCTCGAGCAGCTCAACCCCCGCGGCGGTGGAGAGGTTCATCAGCACCAGGTTTTTGGAGCCCGGTGAGGCCCCCAGGGCCAAAAGGCTGGCCAGCGGCAAGGTTTCGCTGACCATCGGATCGGGGGGCCAACCAGCGCGCAGGGCCTCGACCCCTTCCCGCACAAACCCACCTGCGCAGAGCGAAGCCTGCCGCGGCGCCACCAGGACAGGGGCATCTCCCATCTCGCCAAGGGCCATGCCCCGCTCCAGTAGGGACAGGGGCGGTCGTTCCTCGCCGCCAGTCATGCCCACGGCACCGGCGGCCAGTTGGTCGGCGTGACCGGCCAGGTCCTGATCGGAGCCTTCCAGGCTGAAGCTGCCCCAGAGCCGCAGCCGCATCGGTGCGGGCCAGCGCAGGCCGAGCCGTTCCGGTCGATCGCGCCACCAGGACGCCCAAGGCAGCAGACCAACCGTTCCGTAGCCCCCAGCCGCCGCCGCCCTTGCCAGGCTGGCCAGGGTTTCGCTTCGGCCCCCTAGGGGGTCGTCCAGCACGCTGTGGGGATCCACCAGGGTGGGAGCCAACAGCCATCCCCTGGCCTCGATCGGCGTGAGGCCCTGCTCCTGGGCGCTGGAGGCCACCTGGCCGCCCCAATTCAGGAGCGCCCCGGCGGAATCGATCAGGGCGTCCGTGGTCTCGACGGGCTGCCCGGGGCCTGGCAGTACCGAAACCTGACGCAGCCAGAGGGGTTGCATCAGGGCTTAGAGCGCACCCGCGGCGGTGCGATCCAAGACCCCACCCAGGTGGGAGGTGAGGTTCATGGCAGCCACCACGGGCCGCTCCCCAGGCCCGTTGGGGTAATCAATCACCGTGACGCCTCCGTTGCCCTGTTTGATCGCCCAGATGTCGGCAGGGGTGAGCCCTAGCAGCGCACAAAGAATGGCCTTGTTGACCGCGTCATGGGCAACGACCAAGGCGGTTTCATCGCTTCCCAGGCTGGCTGCAATCCGATTCCAGGTGGCCAGGGAGCGGTCCCACACATCGTGAATGGTTTCTCCTTCGGGCATTTGCACGGTTTCCGGGGCCCGCTTCCAAGCGGTGAGGAGCTCCGGCCAGCCCTCGGCAATCTCCTGCTCCAGGCGGCCTTCCCACAGACCATGGCCAATTTCCACGAGGCCTGTGGTGCTTGTGAGGGGAACCCCGGGATGGGCCGCCAGGATCGCTTCAGCGGTTTGCCTGGGCCGGGCCATGCAACTGGTGTAGGCCCGCTGAATGCAGACCGGCGCCAGGACGTTGCTGGCCGCCTCGGCCTGGGCACGCCCATTGGCATTGAGGGGAATATCAATTTGGCCTTGGAAGCGACCCTCGCGATTCCAATCGGTCTCCCCGTGCCGCACCAACAAAAGGCGAGGGCCTGGGCCCTTGGCTGGGATGGGCTCCCCCAGGTGCCCCACCCCATTGAGGGATTCGACCTGGACGGCGATCCCACCATCGGGACCAGGGGCCAGGTTCAACACCGAGATGGAACAGTTGTCTACCCGCAACCGTCGGAACCCCGAGAGCGGCAACCCCAGCAGGCACAACATCAAACAGCGCAGGATGGCGTTGTGGCCCACCACAAGAACGGTTTTTTCCGTCTTGGCATCGAGGCCATCAGCTTGCTCGGCCAGGAGCCGATGCTTGAACTGCTCGGCCTGCTCGAACAGCTCCTGCAGGGGGATGTAGGCGCTGCCGTCTGGGCGGTTGAGCTGCATCGCTTCAGGTGCCTGGCGCCATTGGGCTTCCTGGGCCGGGAAGCGGTCCTTGACTTCGCTGCGCAGCAGCCCACTCCACGGGGCCAGGTCGATTTCCAGCAGGTCGGTGCTGGGTATGGCTTCAAGGCCTTGCCCCTGCTCGGCCAGGAGCGCCGTTGCGGTGTCCTTTGCCCTGCGCAGGGGGGAGGTGTAGGCCTGCTCAAATTTGAGATCCTGGAGCGCTTGGCCGGTGGCCCGGGCCTGCTCGACGCCCCCAGGGGTGAGGGCGGCCAGGTCATCGCGCCCCTGGATGCGGTGCTCAATGTTGAAGCTGCTTAGGCCGTGACGGACCAACACAATCCGGAGGGGCACGGGTCTGGGGCTGCTCTCGTTCCATCGTATGAGAGAGGAGAATTAGGGCTTCGTTGTGTGCCCTGCGGTTGAGCGTTAGCGCCCCCAAATCCCCTCGTAGTACCCCGGCTTGGAAAAGCCTGCTAGCCCTTTTGAGCCTGGTGCTCAGTGGGCTGCTTTGGCTGAACGGCCTGGTGGACAGTTTGCAGCGCCCTTCGGTGGGCAATGCCCTCGCCCTGCGCCAGCTTGAACTGTCGGTACTGGCGGCGCCGGCCTTGCCCGCACCCTTGAAGGGTATGCTTGGTGGTGTAGCCCCTGCCGCAAGCCTGCGCGAAGAGCTCGAGCACCAGATCGACCAGTCCGAAGCGCCAGCTCCCCCCGCCCAGGTTCTTGAATTGGCCTTGCTGGTGCAGCAGGCCGGGGATTCGGCCAAAGCCAGCCACCTCCTTAATGGCCTGATGGGCCAGGTCAGCCCAGAGCAACGGGACTTGATTGCAGTCCTGGCGGCCCCATCCAGCGAAGGCCACCCCGTGCAAGCCGGCTGGATCCTGTCGCCCCTGCAACAGCAGTTGGTTTGTGATCGGCTGAACCAGCTGGGTACCCCTGCCTCCGCTACGGGCCCTTGCGGCGCCGTCAACGATGGCCAACGCCAAGCCGCCCTGCATCAAAACGCCTTGTGGCGCCTGTTGGGGCTCAGCGCTGCACCGGTGCTGCTCCTGCTTCTGGGCAGTGGGTTGTTGCTCAGGGAGCTCTGGCAGCGCTGGCGTCAGAAGGCCCCTCCTGCGGCAGCCCTCGTGGGGCCACCGCTGGATTTGGTGGATGTGACCTTGCTGGTGGCCGGTGGGTTTGTGGTGTGCGGTGAACTGCTCACCCCCCTGGTGCTGGCCCCAGTGCTTCAAAACAGCCTGGGATTTCTCAGGGCAGATCCAGCCCTGCAACAGGCGCTAGCCGTACTGGGCATGTATCTGGGTTTGATGAGCCTGCCCCTGTTGATTCTTTGGGCCCAGTTGAGGGGCAAGGCACCGAAGCCGGAAGGGGGCTGGCTGCAATGGCGCTGGCGTCCGCTGGCCTCCGCCCTTCGGCAAGCCTTCCTCCAGCTGCTGAAGGTGTTGCCCTTGGTCACCCTGGTGGGCTGGCTGTTTGACCAGCTGGTCAGCAAGGCCAGCGGCAGCAATCCCCTGTTGGAGCTGGTGCTAACAACCACCAATCCCTGGGCTTTGCTGTTGTTTTCGATCACCGCCATGGTGCTGGCGCCCCTGTTTGAGGAGACCCTGTTTCGGGGGGTCCTGTTGCCGGTGCTCGGTCAGCGCTATGGGGGCCTCTGGGGTGTGGTGATCAGCGC
>CAIYSK010000226.1 GCA_903928835.1 uncultured cyanobacterium | reverse complement strand
GCCTTAAGGATTCAAAGGGAGTGATTGAGCGCACGGGCAGCCCCTGTCACCGATTTCTTTATGTCAGTTCGGCCGGTGTGTATGCCGACAGCCACCTGTGGCCCCTCCACGAGGAAAGTCCTACGGATCCCGCCAGTCGCCACGCCGGCAAGGCCGAAACCGAGGCCTGGTTGCGCAGCCAGGGGATCCCCTTCACCAGTTTCAGGCCCACCTACATCTATGGCCCGGGGAACTACAACCCTGTGGAAAGTTGGTTCTTTGATCGAATTGTCCATGGGCAGCCCGTTCCGTTGCCCGGCGATGGCAGCACCATCACCCAACTCGGGCATGTTCAGGATTTAGCCACGGCCATGGCCCGCTCGATCGAGGTGGATGCGGCCGCCAATCGGATTTACAACTGCACCGGCGCCCAGGGCATCACCTTCCTTGGCCTGGTGGAAGCCGCGGCCCGGGCCTGCGGCAAGGATCCTGCAACCGTGGAGATTCGCAGCTTCGATCCGGCCCGTTTGGATCCCAAGGCCCGCAAAGCGTTCCCTTTAAGGCTGGCCCATTTCCTGACCGACATCCATCGGGTGCAGCGGGAGCTGGCTTGGCAACCGGCCTTTGATCTTGATCGCGGCCTGGCCGACAGCTTCACCAACGACTACGCCAAGCGCATGCCCACCACGGTTGATTTCAGCTTGGACAGCGCCCTTCTCGGCTGATTGGAAACGGATCTGGCACTCAAGCTTTGCGCAGATAGCCAAGGGCCGAACTGAGGGCTAGCCCCAAAGATGGCCAGAACAGCCACCAGCCCAGCCCGTGCATCCAGCCCGCCAGGGCTGCTGAGAGCGCGAAGCCGAGCCCCCAACCTGCTGGCCACAGCAACAGCAGCAGGGCTGCAAATTGCAAGATGGTTTTGGCCTTGCCACCAACGGATGCGGGCCCCCCAGAGCTCTGGTTTGCCCGCCAGCCTGAGATCAGCAACTCGCGGGCCAGCAAGAGCCAGACCGCCCACAGCGGTAAAACCCCACTGGCCCCAAGCCAGAGCACGGGAGCTGTAATCAAGATCTTGTCGGTGAGGGGATCGAGCCTGGCGCCCCAAACCGATCCGCCGCCGGCCCTGCGGGCCAGCCAACCATCGGCGGCATCACTGAGGCCACCCAGGGCGAGCAAGATCCAGGCCAGGCCTGGCTGGCCGGAAGCCAGGGCAAGCAAAAGCGGCAATCCCACCAGGGCCCGACCCACCGTGAGGGCATCGGCGAGTTTGCGCATGCTGGTGGCCCCCATTCAATTGCCCAGGCTCGGCCCCAGAATGCCTGTAGTTCAGCAACTTGGCCCGTGGTGCAACAGTCGGTTTCCGCAGTGATGTCAGCCCCGGTGCTGACGGTGACGGCGGACAGCCTCCTGCAACAGGCCGTTCAGCTGATGAGCGACCACCACATCAGCGCCCTGCCCGTGGTGGATGGAGACGGTGTGCTGGTGGGTGAACTTACCGAGCAGGACCTCATGGTGCGTGAAAGCGGGTTTGACGCGGGCCCCTACGTGATGCTGCTTGATTCCGTCATCTATTTGCGCAATCCCCTGCAGTGGGACAAGCAGGTTCACCAGGTCTTGGGCAACACCGTTGGCGAGGTGATGAGCCACCAGCCCCATACCTGCAGCAGCGATTTGTCCCTGCCATCGGCCGCCAAGTTGCTCCATGAGCGCAGTACCCAGCGTCTGTTTGTGCTCAACGAACAGAAACAACCCGTGGGCGTGCTGACCCGTGGCGATGTGGTCCGTGCCCTTGCCGCTGCGGGCTGACCCAGGCCCTTGCAAATGGGTTAAGGCGGTGCTGGTAAGGACGGTGGTGGGGGCGCCCCCGGGCCTGGGGCTCCCATGGTGGGGCCAGGGGTCGTTTCCATAGGGCTAGAGCTGCCTGTGGGGAGCCCTGCCCCATCGCCGTCGCTGGCAGTTGGGGGGATTGGGGGCGCGTCGAGTTGGGCGCCGTTGGGTAATAAGAGCGGGGCTGGCATATCCGCTGGTAGGCCCAGGCTGTCGATCCCATGGTCCGAATCGTTCCCTGCTTTGTTCGCTTCCGCTTGGCGTTGTTGGAGGGCCAGGGGATCGGCGCTGATGGGCGTTTCCCGAAAGGGGGCATTGGCAGCGGGTTTCTCACCATGGCGGCCCCTGGGAGCCCAGATCAGCCGGGCGATGGGTTCCACGCCCCGTTCCATCAGCCGGTTGAAGCCGGCGAGGGCCCGATCCACCAGTTGCCCCCCCAGGGTTTGGCCGCATTGGAATGGATTGCCGCAGCCCTGGGGCCCGCTGGCGCTGGCCAAATGGGTGAGGAGTGAGCCCTGCAAGAGCGAGGACCGGCTACTGAGCCGCAGCAGGTAGGGCACATGCACAAAGCTGGTGGCCCCACCGCTGATCCAATTGGCATCGGCATCACTGAAACCCTTCACCCCAGGGATGATGAACCGGCTTTTTGAGGCATGGTCTGGCAGATAGGCGGCCCGCAGGCCCCGGCGACGGGCGAGGTCGCGGGTTTGCT
>CAIYSK010000225.1 GCA_903928835.1 uncultured cyanobacterium | reverse complement strand
CTCTGGGGGATGGCAGCACCCTCCAGAAGTTGCCAGGCTCCGCCGGTATCCAGCCCGCAGGACGATTCACCATCGCTGATCAGCTGCCAGCGCACGGTGGCAGCAGCCGGCTGAAATCCCCAGATTGCGTAGTCGTCTGAGCGATCTGGCGCCGCCTCGACACCCACACAGGGCAGATCGCCCAGGTGCTCAAGGGCGTGGCGCCAGAGCTCTAGTCCGTAGCCGCGACCTCGCCAAGGTGGACACACCAGGTAGAGCCCAATAAATCCATAGGCGGCGTTGTACCGCACCCCGGTGATGCAGCCGATCCGCTCGTTGCCTAACCAGCCCACCCAAATGCCCTGACGGTCTGTGTGGCGGTAGATGGCCAGATCCCCGAGCCCTGGCGCGAAGCCCTCCTGCCGGGCCCAGACGGTCACCACCGGAATGTCGTCTTTCTCAAGTGGCAGGATTCGGAAAAAGGACGTCATCGCGGCACGACGGGACCCCTATCGGCCTTACCTTCACCATCCTGACCCCAGGGACGGGCTGATCCGACGTCCAGACATCAACACACGGGTAAGCAAAAATACTTAACCAAGACGGCGATGGGCTTTGACTATGCGAGGTCTTCAGTGCGGCCATGGATTTCAGCAGTGGCATTATCGTCCGACTTGCATCCGACGACGGTTGCACCTATGAAGTAGTGAGCATCGAAGAGGATGGGGGTCGTTGCTGGCTACGCAGAAGTCCCCAGCCCCGTAACGGAACAGCCGCATTTCCAGTCGCCATCAGCCAGCTACGCAAAACCAGCTAATCAGCTGCCCTAAAAAGGTGCTGGGCCGCAAAACTGGTGCACTGCGTGATATCAATGGGCCCTTGGATGACGTCTGAGGTGCATAACGATCAATCGAATCCCCACCAGGGAAATCGCGATGGCCGCCACATGGGGCCAGGCAAAGCTTGTGAAGCACTGCCAAAGCTCAACCACAATTTCCAGGCCAAACACCCCCAGCAGCACTTGATCGCCCCAACGCTTCCGCTGCCAACTCGCCACAGCGGCAAAGGTGAGTAAGACGGCGTAAAGGCCGAGCACGAGGGCCACTGCCCCCAGCGCACCCTGCTGGAAGCCCATCGCCCTCTTGGCCAGGTTGGCCAAAACAAGATGGTCGCCGGAACTCAGCTTCTGGGCCAATGCGGGCAGCTGTTGATAGTTGCGACTGCCGCCAAGGGCCAACACAGCCAAAAAGAACAACAAGGCTGCCAGCAGCAGCTTCTTGAACACGATGAGTTTGAGCAACATGTCCGCAGACCTAACGACCCACCAAGGGACTGGGTGAACTCTTAGCAGCATCCTCCAAAGGGCCGCCATCCGTGCTTTTGTTGGGAATCACCATCGACCGCCTTACCCCTTGATCCCTCTAAAGCGTTTGATTAAAAAGCACCTCCCTCTCAAGCTCCTGGCCGCCCTGGCTGGATCAGCAGCAACAGCCTCCTTCACCATCGTTGGACTGACCCCAACCCCTGCCAAAGCGGTCAGCCTGGATCAAGCTTGTTCCAAGTTTGCAGCCAAAATTCAAGCCGCCCTCAGTGCAGGCGACACCGCAAAGGCACAAATGATTTTTAGCGAAGGCAGCCAACGTATTGCGTCGCACTTCAACGGCGCCAGCTGCCCGAATATTCAAGCACCCTGAGATGAATCGCTTACATGAATCCTTCCAAACCCTGAGACAGCTTGGAACACTGATAGCCGTGGGTAGAAGTTCCGGCGAGCTCGACAAGATTGCAGATCTTATTGATAGCTTTCTCGACACTCCACAAATGGATGCCTGCATCATGCGCTTCAGGGGCATCCCCGGAGGCTCCGAGATGATGGATGGGCGCTATCCACCGCTTCAACCAGATCTTGACCGCCTGGCTCAATACCCTGCTGGGAGTCTCGGCCATGAGTACGCCGCCCTGATTCGAAGGCTCAACTACGATCCAGAATTCTTCCGGCCGCGATTAATCGATACCGAAGGGCAATGGTTGACCCAGCGAATCGCCACAACCCACGACATCCACCATTTGATCAGCGGATTTAGTACGGAGCGCGAAGGGGAGAATGGGGTACTGGCCATCACCGCTTGCCAAATTGGCTTCCCCGCCTATGTATGCCTAAATCAAGCCGTTCAGGCCGGTAGTTTTCGCTTCAAGATTGAGAGACACCCAGCCATCAGCAGGGCGATCAACCATGGAATAACCATTGGTTTTACGTCCCAAACCTTCTGCACGGCACGCTGGGAGGAGCAATGGGGCTGGAGCATCGAGCAATGGAGACACCATCTCCAAATTCAATATCCTGCGGACAACTGCAGTTACGGCCTCCATCCCAACCCTTGAAACCAATGGCAAGGCGGCTCAAACGCGTGCTCCCGGCCATGGCCTTTTGCTTAGGGATGGGGCTCTGCCTGAGCAGTTGCAGGCGATTTTCTCCCGAATGCCTGGATGCCAAACAGCAGAGATCAAAGGAAAGCCTTGCCGCCAAGATGTTCAACTCAGGCGATGGGCGAAAAGACTCAGCACGCAACAAACGGCTGCAAATAGCGGAAGATCAGATTTTTAAACTCTGCACCGACAGGGCGACCTGGTGGTTTGTCAGGAAAGTGGCATCCACGCCATAACAACGCAGCATCGGCTTGCCTACACCTGTCAAACCGCCTGATCCCAATCAGGATCCCAGCGTGACAGACCAGTTTCAGGAACCAGCATGAGGAGCCAGATAGCCATGAGATCTTCGCCATGAAACCACTACTCCTAGGCAGCATTCTCCTTACATGTTCTGCGTGCATTGCACAGCCAATGTATGCACCAATAAGGGGAGAAGATTTTGCAAGTGTAAAGCAAGAGCGGCTCCGGAGAATCGAAGCTGCCAGGGCATGCGTTGCAAAGGCGGCAAGTTTTGATCAATTAAACAATTGCCAGCAAAGTGGTTATCACCACATGCAGTCCCCTATGGGAGGCAATTGGGGAGGCTGCGGGCAGTGAGAAGAACGGAAAACAGCAACGACTGGGCAAAAAACCTGAGCCTCCTGCCAACGAAAATACGAACAAACAATCAAACAGGAAACTCAGCCCTAAAGGGAAAACCAATCAGCCCCAAGGGGAAGCCAAAATGGAGCTTGGTTATCAACCCTAGCCTCGAACCAGCCGCTTGAACGGCTGCCTCACGCTTTGCCGCACAATTGCGGCAGGTGCTTTTGTCGTAGTAGTTGCAGTGCCGTCCTCATCAAGCAAAAATTCTGCTTTTTTGCGAAGCTTAAAATCCTGTACAACCATTAGCCCACCCATAAGTCCCCCAGCGAAGACACCAACTCCGATCATCAAGGGGGCTGCCGCAATCGCTAGAGACTGCGTCGCAACAAGGGACGTTGCAAAAAGGGAGGCGCATGTATCTGTCAGTACTGTCATAGTTAACTCCTAGTGGCTAAGACCTCGAGCAACCTGACGGGCAGAACCAGGGCAAAATGCACCCAAAGCAGATCCACCGCAAAGTCGCTTTAGTTCAACATTCCATATCTTGAACTGCACAACAAAGTACTGAACTCCAATCTCCCAGAGACAATACTGAACAGAATGCAGGTTTAATGCTCAAGCATTCGATTCAACCGTTGAATTCTCTGATCCCGAATCCATCGCATTGGGCCCATACCAAAGCGATAGCGGAAGTATTGATTGAGCTGATCGCGTGACAAACCACTTTGGACGGAGAGATCAGTCAGGCTCAAGGGGAGACTGGGGTTCGCGCCGATGTACTCGATGAGTTCATCAAAACGGGGATCAGCCTTGCCGTAAGCCCATGCATGGTCAGGCTGGGAATCATTGCTTACTAATTCCGGCAGCAACAAGGTCGCGACACGTGCGGCATATAGGTCTTCAAAGTGCAGTTGTGCGGGCACGTGGCCATTCCCATCGACACCAGATTCCATCAGGGACATCAAATACTGCAGTTGATGCAACAGAATCCTCTGGACCTGATTCTCGCAAGAAAACAGCGCTGGCCTGGTCAAGGCAGAATGGAGTTTCTGCTGGGAAGCCCCGGAAGGATCAAAAGCCAGAACAACACGCTCCATCAAACTGGTCGAGAACAGGAACGAGACTCCGATGTAATCACTTGTCTCGACGACAGCGTCATTAGCAATGGGCTTGAACAAGGCTTGACCTGGCTGCACGCTGAATAAGTCTTGAGTGAGGAAACTCCTATTGACCCCCAGAAATGGAATAGACAGGTTATTTCTAAGCTCATTATCTTCGCCATAGACAATTTTCATCGCCGGGTGAGACAGGGCAACCAGCGAGAGCTGATCCATCTGCACAACGCAAGAACGATGGCAAAACTGCTTGGCTCTATCGAGCTGCTCGTAGGTCGATATCTGGGCATACTTCTGGATGTATTGCGAACACTGGGTCCGATCAGCCATTCGAATAGCTCGAGAATCCCCGAACGGCAATTTGCAATCATCAACCCAGGATCTTGTCATCGCTTGACAAACTCCAACTGGAGGACCGTATCCATCACAACGCGCAAGTCAATTGCGGAACGCGCTCAGCCGTTGCCCGCAAAGACAATCGCAGTTCATCCACAAGCAACTGGATACCCGGGGCCTCCATGTTCTCTCTTAAGATCACGAGATAATCGCTAGTCGTGCAATTCACGTCAAAATCAATGCACACACGATCTTGCTGGCCCAATCCCAACGCGTTGACGTAATAGACCTTGGCAGGTTGTGCAGCAGCCTGGGTTTGTTCACCAATCAAACTGACGTGCAGTTCTTCCGTGGCCAAGCGGGTAGCTACAGGTAAAACATGGAGATGAATTAACTCACTTTGACTGGCCAGATCAGCAGCCGTAATCCCCCTTTCGTGGCTGAGCACATGGGATTCATTGGACACCAAATACAGCGGTGAACTCAACAGTTCAATCACGCAAAAACGCCGGGGATCTAGCGATACCACCTGGGGGCGCTGCATGATGCAGGCATCCAAGACATAGCCATCCAGAAGCGCAGCCCCATCGACCCGGGGCTCAAGTCGACTGGGAGGGTTGCAGCACCAGCCAGGCGGGAGACCCTTCGCCAAATGGCCCTTGCCGGTAATCAGATGCAACCGCAGCGGCCGCAGACCCAGAAAGCGGGCCACCTGGTGGACCTGGCGCTCAAGGCTCAGCAGGCGATCGTTGCCAGCAATGCCATAGGTGCCGCCGAGCTGTCGTATCAGCCTGATGCCAAACGTCTTTTGCACCTGGTGCGCATGCCTGGACACGGTGGCTTGATTGCAACAGAGCTGGTGGGCAGCGTGTTCTCCCGTGCCTAGCCACTGCAGCAAGTCAAAGGATTCCAGCTCCT
>CAIYSK010000224.1 GCA_903928835.1 uncultured cyanobacterium | reverse complement strand
GATTCTGGATCAAAGTAGGGGATCAGTGTGTCGCAAATCCGTGGGGAAGAAGGGCTGGACTCCATTGAAAGTTCAACACTCTTCATTTCACTAGAGACACCACGAACGGATGCAAACGGATCATGTCCGCTAATTTGCGCCTTACCCGATTCCACGAGATGTTCGAGGGATACGGTGTTCCCCTCGGGTACTTGAAAAATCCTTAGAGCCTTACCACTTTTAACGCCTAAATGGTGGGCGCCTATAAGCGATTCCCAGGAGATTTGCTCAATCGGCAACTGGTCCTTAGGTGCGATAACAAAAAGGAGAGTGGTCTCGATAAAAGTTTCTGGGATGGGTGTTAATCCTGAAGCCGCATGACCGACCCCAAAAGGCCGGCCATGCGGAAGTGGGTCGCTGATCAGCCCAGACCGAGTTGGCCGAGGATGCTCTGACCGGTGAGCAGCTCGGTGCCCAGGCCGATCACGAAGCCGAGCATGGCCAAGCGGCCATTCCAGGTTTCGGCAAATGCGACGAATCCGTAACGGGGAGTGGACTCAGCCATGAGTGTTGCAGTTTGTAAAGGCGAATCGTAACGCAATATGACGCAATTGGCTTGTCTCGCGAGCGATTGGCTGTCAGCAGCTCAATTCAGCCCAGCGGGGGGACCCGTTGAACGCCTCCACTGGGATCGCCGCCAGGATCAGGGCGCCTGAGGTGGCCATCCCTGATTCAGGGGATGGGTTGCTTGCGCCGATGCCAGAAATCAGCTCTGGACCCATGGCTGCGTCAAAGGAGAAACGGCCCGGACCATTGAGCAGCAGGGCCAGGGCGACCAGGGGGTGATTAGCCAGCCAGAAATCGACGGGGTGCCGTGCTGTCTGAGCAGAGCCCAGATCCAGCGGAATCAGGCTGCCGCCTAGGGCCTTCTGAAGCCGAACCATCTCGCCTTAGCGGGAACAGGCAAAGGTTTTGACGCTGCCGCGATGTTCCCGGAAGTCGGGCCGATCGGGATCTACGGCCTGCCACCACCAGCGGCCATCGGTGTAGCTGGGGATACCCGCATTGTTGGTGCGGGGCAACTGCAGACTGACGCCTCGCCACTGCAACACGATGAAGGCCCCTGGAACGGTGCCACCATCGCTATTCGGAATCTCGCTGGCATCAACGGCACCGTTGTGGAGCATGGCCACCAGGGCATCGCCATCGCACAGGTAGTGCTCTGACGCCGATGCCGACGCCACCGATGCCGACGCCCCCCAGGCAGCTGGGGCTGACAGGAGCATCAGCAAAACCAAGACCAGCGAGAGCAGACGAGTCACGGGGTTGGCGTAGAGGTGGCCAGGATGGAGCAATGACGCTGGCTCTCGTCTACGACGGCGGCTGCCCCTTCTGCCGCCAGTTCGCCCTCGCTACCGAGCTCACGGGAGGGATACCGCTGCTTGAGCTCCGCGATGGCAGGGCCGACCACGATCTGCGGGCTGCCCTGAAGGCGCGGGGTCTCAACCTGGCCCACGGGGCGGTGTTGCTCGAAGGCGAACAGGCCTGGCACGGGGCTGAAGCGATCTCTGAACTTTGCCGTCACCTGGCCCCCAGCGGCCCCCTGCTGCAACTGTTGCGGGGCCTCTTTGCCGTGCCCGGTCGGACCAGACGGATCTATCCGTTGCTCCTACTGGCCAGGCGCCTGGCCCTGCAATGGCAAGGGCTACCGGAGGATCCCGATCAAATTCGGGGCCATGCGTGAACCCGCCAACAGCTCGAGACCGGGCTTTGTAGCATTTATTCACTCGCATTCCATTCCTTTGCAAACCCGCTCCCTTGCCCGCCAGTTCGAGCAGGAAGCCCAATCCAGGGCCATTCAGGGCTGCACGGATATTGAAGAGCTCCGCGGTGTGGCCATGTCTCTGCTGAAGGCCTGGCACATGCAAACGGAGATGACCCAGCACTTCGGCGCCCAGGCCATGGGGGCCCCAAGCCGTGGGGTCAGTTGATCTGAAGCCATGGAGCGGCTCCAGATCGTCTGGTTCAAACGGGATCTGCGGGTCGTAGACCACCAGCCGCTGCTGCAGGCGAGTCGCCTGGGTCCGGTCTTGCCTTTGGCCATCGTGGAGCCCCAGCTGTGGAAGCAGGGCGACTGCTCAGGGCGCCAATGGAACTTCTGCGCAGAGAGCCTCGGGGAACTCCGGGTTTCGCTCGCCGCTCTTGGACAGCCGCTGGTGGTGAGGATTGGCTCGGCGGTAGATGTCTTGGAGCGGGCGCGACGTCGGTTCGGCATCACGGGGCTGTGGAGCCATGAGGAAACCGGCAACGGCTGGACCTATGCCCGCGACCGACAGGTGGCCCAATGGGCCAAAAGCCAGGGGGTCACCTGGTCCGAACTCCCCCAAGCCGGAG
>CAIYSK010000223.1 GCA_903928835.1 uncultured cyanobacterium | reverse complement strand
GCTACCACCAGCACATCGGCCTGGCGGGTGAGCTCTTCGAGCTGCTGGGTACGGGAGTGGGCCACGGTGACGGTGGCATGGGCCGCCTGCAGCATCAGGGCCATGGGCTGGCCCACCAAGATGCTGCGCCCCACCACCACAGCCCGCTTCCCAGCGAGCTCCACCCCGGCTGCTGCCAACAGGGCCATCACCCCCGCCGGGGTGCAGCTGCGGGGGCCTGGCTCACCCTTTAAAAGGTGTCCGAGGTTGAGGGTATGCAAGCCATCGGCATCCTTTGCCGGATCAATGGCCGCCAGCAGGGGTCCCTCATCCAGGCCAGCCGGCAGGGGCAATTGCAGCAAGATCCCATCCACCTGGGGATCGGCATTGAGCAGCTGGATGGCCCTCAACACCTCCGCAGCGGCCGTGTCGGCTGGCAGATGGGCCCCCAGGTTGGTGATGCCAATGCGGGTGCAGGCCTTTTCCTTATTGGCCACGTACACCCCGCTGGCGGGGTCATCCCCCACCCGTAGCACCGCCAGACCCGGGGGGCGGCCGGCCCGAGCCAGGCGTTCAGCCACCGCGCCCTGCAAACGCTGTTCGATCTCGGCCGCCAGCTGACGGCCGTCCAAGCGCATAGCCATGGAAAACCCCGCACTTTCAAAGGCATCCTGCATCCCAGCTAGCGTTTGGCAAAGGTTTTGGCCAAGGTTTTGGCCTAGCGATGGTTTTGCGGCAACTCCGAAGCCTTTGGCGCCAGCTGCTGCGAAGCGAACGGCCAAAACAACAGCCTTCCCTGTGGCGTAGCCGCGACATCACCGCCGTTTTGCTGCTCTGCGCGGTAGTGGCCATGCTCTCCAGCTGGCCCTGGCTGGTGGAGCCGAGTCTCCAGGCCGGCATGCCAGCGCCCTTCACCGCCCGAGCCCCAAAGGCGGCGCGGGTGATCGACAGCACGGCGTTGGACGATCGCCGCGACCAAATGCTGCACCGCACCACGGTGCAAGTGGTGGATCCCCAGGCCAGTAACAGCTTGATGGGGGCCCTGGAGGCCAAGTTGCTCGCGGTGGAACACCAGGCCGATGAGCGCCAATCCAAGGTGCAAGCCATTGCCCTCACCCCGCAGGAACGGCAGTGGCTTGCAACCCTTTCGCCCACCCAACTGAGCCAATGGCGGCGCGACGTGTTGCAAGCCGAATTGCGGATGCTGAGCCAGGGCCTATCGGCCAGCGTGGCGGGCAACCAGCTACTGACAGCCGCAACCCTGCAACTGGAGGCCCTGCCAGCCGCTGGGCGTGATCTCGGGGCAAGGCTCCTGGCGAGTGCGCTGGAGGGGCATTCCAATCTCCGCAGTGATCCCGGCCTGAGCCAGCGCCGCATTGAAGCCCTGATCACCCAACAGGGCATCCCCACCATTGCGGTGCAAGCCGGCGATCTGATCACCCGCCAGGGCGAAGCGATCACACCCCAGGCCTTCGATGTCCTGGATTACTTCGGCTTGGTAAACCGCCGGCCCCGGCCCCTGACCTGGCTGGGGCATTTTGTGGAATCCTTCGCCGTCTGCGGCGTGATGGTTGCAGGGATGAGGCGCTGGCGACCCTCCCTCGAGCCACGCCAAAGCCTCCTAGCCCTAGGGGGGCTTGGGGTGGTCGGCGGTTTCAGCCTCTGGTTAGGCCCCCTGGCCAGTCCCCTGGTGCTGTTGATCCCGCCCACGCTCCTGCTCTCCCAAAGCCTCGGCACCAGCTGCGGCCTCACCTGGCTCGCTGGGGCCAGCCTGCTTTGGCCCCTACCGATGGGCGCCCTGGTGGGCACGCGTTTGCTGGTGGCAACCCTGATGGGCTCCCTTGCCGCCATCACCGCCGGTCGCCAGCGCAGCCGAGCTGAACTGCTGCAACTGGCGGTGCTACTCCCCTGTGGCGCCCTGGCCCTGCAATGGCTCCTGCTGCAAAGCCGTAGCCCCATCGCCCAGGTGGATCTGCTCAGCGAAGCCCTATTGCTGGG
>CAIYSK010000222.1 GCA_903928835.1 uncultured cyanobacterium | reverse complement strand
TGGATGGCCACCTTGGAACCCACGATCTCCATGGCGGGGTTCAGGTCGATCAGATGGCCAATCAGCCCCGAGTGGTCGGGTTCGGTGTGGGAAACGATCAGATAATCGATCGCCACCGGGTCGATCTGGCTTTGCAGAAGCGGTAGCCAGGTGCTTTCAAATTTGAGATGGCTGGTGTCGATCAGGGCTGTCTTGGCTCCCCTGATCAAAAAAGCGTTGTAGGTGGTGCCGTTGCGCAGGCCAAATTCGATGTCGAAGCGGCTGCGGTCCCAGTCGAGGGAGCGGATTGTGGTGGTGTCGGTGGCAATCGACTCGCACTGGAGGCTCAGGCGCGGGCTTGGGAGTTGCGGGTTTGGGTTGGCGCTGGCCATGACACCCCATCAGGGAACCTGACTGTAGGTAGGACCTGCGCTGGATTGGCACAAAAAAGCCCAGCCATACGGCCGGGCTTGGACTCTCGTGTCTCAGCCTTCGACCTGCACCTGGACGGTGGTGAGGGTTTGGGCTTTGGCGGCGCTCACCGTGAGGAGGCCGTCGCGGTAGTGGGCCTCGATGGCATCGCGGTTGATGCCAGCGGGGAAGCGGAAGCTGCGGCTCCAGGTGCCGTAGCGGAACTCACTCAGTAATGGGCTGGAATCGGAGGGGGCTGGTTCGGTCTGGGGGTTAGGGCGTTCGGCACTGATCACTAAGGTGCGATCGGTGGCTTTGACATCGATGCTGGATTTGTCGACGCCGGGCAGCTCGAGGGCCACCGTGTAGGCCTCGGCTGTTTCACGCACCTCGGCGTTGGGCACGCGCTCGGCCGTTTGCAATTGCTGCTCGAGTTTGCGGAACAGATCCGACTGCAGTTGATCGAAAGAGGATTGGCGCAGGGTCAGCATGGTGAGAACTCCGGTTGGAATCTGCGGGAGTCACCCGCAACGCCAATGTGCTGGAGCCTTTGGATGGCGGGCAGGGCGAGAACCGGCCGTTTTGGTACGGCCCTTACGGCCGAGTTCGGTTGCTACGACAGGGATGGTGGGAGAACCGAAGGAGAATCGGGTTGGTTCATTGGGTGATGGCTGTAAGCCCAAATCTCAGCCCAAGGACAACAGCATGAAGACGATTCTTAGCGCCAAGGTTGCCGAGTAGGCGCTTTGTGTAGGTCTTCGCAGTTTCCTCGCTAATCTGCAATTTGGCTGAGATCTCACGATTATTCATGCCATCGGCAAGGCAGTTGAGAATTTGATAATCTCTTTCCTTGAGCTGCAGATCAGATGTCGTTTCGCATTGGGCGCGTATCCGCTCGCTGCGGTAGCGATGTCCACCGGTGGCTGCGATCACGGCTTGCTGTAATACGCCTTTGCCTTCGAAGGCCTCTTGAAGAAAAAAGATGCCATCGATCCAATCGGCGCTCGTTACACGCGCATCGGCCTTGGAGCCAGTGCACATCAGCAATGTTTTTGTGCGGGGGTGTTTGGCTTTGAATGTCTTGGTTAGGCTGAAGCCATCGCTATCAACAAGTTCGTCACTGCAGACGAGAAAACCTGGCGACTTGTTTGGAAAGGCCTCTAGGCAGCTTTTGGCGTCAGTGCCGATGTAATGAAGGTACGTGGGATTGGCGAAGCAGTAGACGAGTGGAAGCAGATTCGTTTCTTTACCGATGGCAAGGGCAATGCTGAGATCAAGCCCACTCGTTAGGAGCGCCCTGCGCATAATCCTGCGGCGTTCCACCAGGATGGGCACCCTGTCGGTGAGATTCATTCCGCTTCAGCTGTTCGCAAAATCGTAGGCATTTTGTTCCCTTCTTGAAGGAGTTTTCCCTCTGTCGCTCCAAGGAGGAGGGCGCGGGACAAATCTCCGCCGAGACCAGCGGGCATCCCCTTTCTGGGATTGGCGCAGGGGGAGCCCCGTTTGTAAAACGTTGCCAGTTGATTTTGCATTGTGGCCACGTCCGTTCTCGTTTTTGGTGATCCAGGCCTGGAGTTGGCTGTTGGAGGCTCCACCTGGGATGGTGGCTTGACGGCCAATCTCACCATCATCAACAAAGGCACTACCGCTTTGGCGGACTGGAGTTTGTCGTTTGAAAGTGATGTGCTGATCACCGGGGTTCCGTGGGGGCTGAGCTTTACGGTGGCCAAGTTGGCCAATGGCCACTACGGATACACGCTCACGGGCGCCGATTGGGGTGCTGCCTTGGCTCCGGGGGCTTCGGTCACGGTGGGGTTCAATGCAACCCAGTCCTCAACGCAGAGCAGCGCTCCGCTGACGGCCTCGACCCTGTTTGTCACGACGCCCTCGCTGG